>NZ_CP014309.1:600000-793876 GCF_001557535.2 Burkholderia sp. PAMC 26561 | reverse complement strand
GTCGAACAAAGCCGAGGTCGTACGCCTAGGTTCATGACATCGACGCCAAACGGCCGGTTCATGTTCGTCTTGAATGAAGAAAGCGACAACATCGTCGCGTTTGCTGTGGACCACACGTCCGGACGGATCAAGCCAACAGGATTTTCCGTTCAAACCGGCAGCCCGGTTTGCATGATCTTCTCGCAACATCAAGCGTAAGCACCTCTGAATCTTTACGGGCATCGAGCGGCTTGACGCCGATGAGACTGATATGCAAGCACCATCAGCAATAAACGAAACAGCGCTCGTCAGGAAAATTTCGTGGCGCATCATTCCGTTCGTTTTCATCCTTTACATCGTCTCGTATCTGGATCGGGCGAACATTGGGTATGCGGCGCTTCAGATGAACAAGGAACTTGCCCTTAGCAGTGAAGCGTTTGGCTTCGTCTCGGGCATCTTCTTCATCGGATATTTCCTCTTTGAAGTGCCCAGCAATGTGATGCTCAACAAGTACGGTGCGCGCGTCTGGATCGCACGTATTCTGCTGACATGGGGAGCTGTCGCGATCGTCTCTGCGTTTGTCCAAAACGCTACTCAGCTTTATATCTTGCGGTTTCTGCTCGGGGTTTCGGAAGCCGGCTTTTTCCCAGGCATCATCGTCTACCTGACGTACTGGTTTCGTGCCAAAGAATTAGCGACGACCGTTGCCCTGTTCACGGCCGCCATCCCGGTTTCGTACATCATTGGCGCGCCGCTTAGCACGTGGATCATGGATAACGTCCATTGGCTGCAGTGGAGTGGATGGCGATGGATGCTGGTCCTCGAAGGTGCGCCTGCCCTACTTGGCGCCGTGATGTGCTTTCTCTACTTGGCCGATCGCCCGAAGGATGCCAAGTGGTTGAAGCCTGATGAGCGTGACTGGTTGCTGGCTGAACTTGAGGAGGACAAGAAAGCACGCCCAAGTGTGAAACACATCGGGACGTTCAAGGTGCTCGCCAGTCCGAAGGTCCTTTACCTGTCGTTCATTTACTTTGTCTACCAGTGCGGAAGCTTGGGCGTCGGTTACTGGATGCCGCAAATCATCAAGGCGTTCTCAACAAAGATCAGCCATACCGAAATCGGGCTGATCGCGACGATCCCTTACATATTTGCAACAGCGGTCATGGTGCTGTGGTCACGTAGCTCTGATCGTCGGAGCGAGCGCCGGCTGCATTCGGCGATTCCGTTGGCCGTCGCAGCAGCAGCCTTGTTCGGAGCCAGCATGGCGACAAATCCATATGTCTCCATTTCGATGATCAGTTTGAGCCTCGCGGGCTTGTACGCGTTTAAATCCCCGTTCTGGGCTTTGCCTACGCTGTTTCTCTCACGCTCAAGCGCCGCGGTTTCCATTGCCGTTATCAACTCAATCGGCAATTTGGGCGGGTTCGTCGGCCCCTTTGCCATTGGCTACATCAAGGAGCAGGGCGGAAGCTCGACTACCGGCCTGCTGTTCCTTTCTGGGCTTCTGGTCGTGTCATTCTTCATGACCAACTTTATTCGCATAAAGGAACATATTTCGGAGGTTTCCGGGGTAGAGGCTGTCCCATCGAACAAGAGTGCTTGAACGCGGCAGCCATTGACCGTTACGAGTTCACTCGCGCTCCAAAAATCAGCAAATTTTTATAACAACTTAGCGTGGGTGGAGGTCCCAACGAAAAAAGCGAGTTCGGAAAGAATGGCCTGCCGTAGCTAGCTGTCATTTACTATGACTGCCATGATGTCTCCGGGACGATCAGAAGTAATGTTTGAAGAATGGAATAAACGATGTTGATGATGATAAAAGCCGTCGTGCTGTTCCGATAGAGCCGGAAACTACTCAGCACATAGCAGCAGGCCGCGTGCGATGCCAACTTTGGATCGTGTCGAACGCTGGCGAACAAAGACCGCATCGCCGTGTCTGCATTCGTTGACCCAGGTCAAGCCGGGCCTCGTCGCCAAATCTACACTCTCAACGTTAGAAGGCTCGTTCCACGCAAAGGGGATTGACGTTGAGAGCATTCGTGTATCACGGACCCGGCGGAGAATCTCTTGGGAGTGAAAGGCGGGGAAGAGCATATCAAGCCACCGGGCATGATTCCGCGAAGTGACGGCCACGCAATTATTTCCGTAGGATTTCGCTCTTTTTTGCGACTAAGCAACAGCCAGAAATATTTCATGACAAAGCGGTTGATCAAAGTGTTCGACGGCAGCGGTGCCGTCATCCACTCCACCGCTGCAGCATCGATCTCTCGGATATTGGTTGCCGCCCTCGGCACCGGTATCCTTTGCCGTTAGCTTCTGTGGCCGGCTTTTTTATTAGTTGCCTCTGCCTAACCCAAAGATGGCCGCATGGAACAATGTGTCGCCAAGCGATGTGGGTGAGGCAGGCCTAACTTGCGTATTTCAGCGTTCGATGGGCATGGCTAACGCGTACGGAGACGCGGCGGCAGATGACCCGTTTCGGGTTGCGAAGGCCTTATCGGTGTTCCGACTGCCCTACGGTTCCAAGTGTGTCGGCGTGACGGCCCGATCGGCGACTGTCCCCAGGATGCGTCGCACTCGATCGAAGTCAACGGGTTTGACCAGATAATGGTCTATTCCAGCCTTCAACCCGAGCTGTCGATCTGTTTCGTGACCATATCCAGTAATTGCCACAAGAACCGTGTGGTCGAGACTCGGTTGTTCTCTGATGCGCGATGCCACCTCGTAGCCGTTCAGCCCGGGCAAGCCTATGTCGAGAAGCACGACGTCAGGCCGAAATTCGGAGGCGGCTCGAAGCGCGCTATTGCCATCGTGCTCCATCCTTACGACATGCCCGAGCATTCCCACCAGCATCGCCATACTCTCTGCGGTGTCGACGTTGTCATCCACTACGAGAATTCGCAACGCGGTCGTTGATTCAATACTTGATTCGGTCACGGGTAACGTTTGCGTTGCTGACGATGCTGCGATCGGCAGGCGTATGACAAATTCCGTTCCTTCGTTCAAGACGCTATGAACATCGATGATCCCATCGTGCATTTCCACGATACGTTTTACTAACGCGAGGCCGATCCCCAGTCCACCGCGGGAGCGCGCAAGGGACCGCTCTGCTTGTGTGAAAAGTTCGTAAATATGTGGTAGTAATTCCGGGGCTATGCCGACGCCGCTATCTCTTACGCGCACAACGCAATTAGTCTCTTCGAGCTCGACCGACAATGCTATTGTGCCGCCTTCATCGGTGTATTTGGCTGCATTTGCTAGAAGGTTGACCATCGCCTGTTCGAGCCGCGATGCGTCTCCGTTGATCCATATTAGGTTCTCTCCAAGCGACTTGGAGACTCTATGGTGCCGTTGTTCAATCAGCGGTTGAGTTGTCTCGAGGGCCCGACTCAGTATTTCCTGGATGGTCACGCGCTCAAGCCTCAACCGCACCCGTCCCGTCGTAATCCTCGACACTTCGACTAAATCATCGACCAGTCGCGTCAACTGAACGAGTTGCCGCTCGATGATGACGCACGCGCGATCCATTGTGGCGTCTTTGATCTCGTGGTGGCGCAGGAGCCGGACAGCGTTGGTGATATGAGCAAGGGGGTTGCGGAGCTCATGGCTGAGCATCGCAAGAAACTCATCCTTCTTATGGTGCAATTCTGTAAGCGCTGCTGCCTGCTGCTTCAGAACGTCTTGCATGCGCACGCGATCGCTGATATCACGGATATTGCATTGAGCGATCGGCTGGCCGGCGACCGAGTAGACATTGCTGATGAATTCCACCTCGGCCGGCTTTCCTGCCATGGTCTTCAGCGGGAGACTATCGTAACGGACATACCCGTATTGCTGCAGATGCGTGTAAGTGGCCTGACTCGCTTCTTTGTCGGCAAAGAACCCGATTTCCCAGAGCTCTTTCCCGACCAGCGCACCGTGGGAATAACCTAGAAGATCAGCGATGTACCGATTGGCATCGACGATGACAAGCGTCTGAGCATCAAGAATGAGGATGCCGTCCTTGGCTGTCTCGAACAGTCGTCGATAACGCAGTTCTGAGTCTCGTAATGCGCGCTCTGCAGACCGACGTTCCGATACGTCTTCAATCGTGACTAAGATTAGATTGTTTGTTAGGCCGAACAAGCTGAGAGCGGTGGCACTCACTTGCATCGCGCGTTTGCCCAAAGAGGGAAAGAAGTCTTCGACAAGACAGCATCGGCTGCTCTGCTGGCCCTGTAGAAGCCCATCCAAAACCCCATCAACGTCGATTTTGGCCCATTGCCCGTTTCCCAGTGCATCTAGCTTGATCCCAAGGGTCTCTGCCGCCGTGACACCGAAAGTGCGGTAAAACTCAGGGTTCGCTGCATCAATGCTTAGATCAGGATTCAACACCAAAAGCGGGAAGGGTAGCGAATCGATTACGCTCTGCGCCGCGCTGTGTTTTTCCGCAGAAAAAGAATTTTCATCACTTCGAGGGATCTCCTCCGCGAATATCAAAAGTCCTGTAGCTACCCCTTGAGGTGGGTTCAAATCGATCGCGCTACCGATCACATATTTTGACAAACCGCTCTTGGTCGAAATCGCTCCGCTGACCGACCGCGAATTGTGTTCTGGGGAAATTTTCCTGGAGATTTCAAACAATCCCTCGGGGTCGTTCTCCGTTGAAAAAACGTGCTGCAGCGTCCTACCGCGCGCCTCGGCAATGCTCCACTCAGTAAGGCTTTCTGCTTTCGTATTCATCCAAAGCACGCGTCCCGTGACGTCAACAGTGATAACTGAATCGAACTGGATGAGGTCGGGATCAGCGAGTCTTCCGAAGTCATAGGCCTCTGGCGGCTGACGATCTATGTTCATTCAAAATTCCATAATGTGTCGCCGCACTGGTGGCATTAACCCGTAGCTGTTTAAAACACGGGTTTGCAAGTAGCAAAAAAGTTGACTGCCAAGCTATTGTGCTGCGCGTGCAAAAGAAGGGGATGTATCAAGCGCGCTCAACGCAGGAATCGCTAAGAGTGACGCGCCCAATAGTAGGAGGCCTGATAGAGAACCGTCTGTTAAAAGTATTAAGCAGATGGCGAAAAGTCGATGATCTCCCTGCCGGGTCTTACAGTCCGCATTAACTTATATTCTGTTTCCAATGTGTTCACAAGGAATAATGTGTATCCGATATGTCCATGTTCGGAATGAAATAGTGTTTCAGTAAAGCGTTGACTACAACATTTGGTTGCTCGTTCGCAGCGTTGATCGGCAGAATAACGTCGTTCCCTCGTACACAGCCGCCGTCGTTGATCGCAGTTGTTTTGACGTAGTGTGAAAAGGTGTTTGGAGCTTGGTCAAAGAAAGGGCTTTGGGGGCGCAAAGTCCGTAAACCGGTAAAACTGCGCGAAATCAGTTGATATTTCATTTATAACGCTGGACGGAACGTCGTAAGGGTGATTAACTGGATTAATTCCTCCTGCATGACGAGCGGGCACCGAGCTTCTAGGTGAGAAGTTATGAGCGAACGGCTAGTCGACGTAATGATAGAGGCGAAACGGTTATACACAGATATCCGGTCACGATTAATGGGTCGCGTGGCATTGCATGCAATCAGCAGTTTGAAGCTAGTGCTCTGGAGGCGGCCGCCCATGGTCAACTCTTACCCAATGACTTGGCTGGTTTACAGTCCGGATGCATGTGAGTCGAGCAGAGCAGTTGGCGTCCTACGGGGACGATGTCAATGAAGCTTCCGAGACGAAACTCGGCTTAGAACAGTGCGTGCGTGCGCGAGCATATTTCCTTTGGGGGAGCGGTGGCCGTCTGGACGGAAAATCAGCAGATTTTAGCATTGCACTCTGGACCAGCATATCCGCGAGCGGGCCCACGCGGTTTGGGAGCAAGAAGGTAGACTCACCGGTGGGCAAGATGGGGGTTGGCGCCGCTTATGCGATTTTCAATCGTAGTGCGCTACGATGATGTTTGGTTCAGGTGGTTTATAGGGACGCCGCTCGTCGAAGAACAGTATGTTTTGCTTCTCTCTGATGTTGACCGCCCCCTTTGGCGCCAACGTCCTCAGCTTTGGTTTCCGTGGTCGGCATTTTTATTCCCTTTGTTGGCGTAGGTTTATTCAGGTGCCATTGACGTGGCGTGCCACGCGGGCAACGCGTTACTTAATAACCTTTTTACAGCATTGAAAATTTTAGATGTCATTGAATTGCCTACGGACCCCAACTAGACATAGGTGACCTTTGTTTTGTTCCACTTTCTTCAAGCGCCGGCGTGAGGCAAAAATGACTGTGCGTTCCGAACGATCTTCCAATAGCGCATTCACCGACAGATACATCGAAAGCGCGCCTGACGGCGCCTTCGAACATACGTTATTGCGAGCACTTGCACAGAATGTGCCGCACCGCATTTATGCAAAAGATTTGCATGGCCGTTTCATCTTCGCTAACGACTCGGTAGCAAAAGGCATGGGAGTTTCCGATTCTACTGAACTGCTGGGAAAAACTGATTTCGATTTCTATCCATTCGAGCTTGCCAGCGAGTATCACCGGCAAGAACAGGAGGTTCTAAGGCACGGGCGCTCGCTGCTCAATCAGGAGGAGCATGCGAAATATCTCCTACTAGAATCCGAAGCGTGGCTAGTTACGACGAAGGTCGCCGTGCGCAATGAAGCAGGGGAAATTATCGGTCTGGTAGGAATCAACTATGAAATCACCACTCAGAAGGCAGCTGAACTGGCGTTGCAAGCAGCTCATGCGATGGCAGCAGATGCCACGTTGCGACTGCAAGCCACTGTTGCGCGGCTTGATCTAGAGGTAAAAGAGCGCCAACGCTTCGAGCAGGAACTTCGCCACCAAGCCATGCACGACGCGCTCACTGGTCTGCCGAACCGGGCGTTGCTAATGGACCGCATTGAACAAGCCATCGAACTCGCCCGGCATCGCAACCAACCGCTCACGCTGTTGTTCCTTGATTTAGACCGTTTCAAGCTTGTCAACGACAGTCTTGGTCACGCCGCAGGGGATGAACTACTAAGGGTCCTAACCCGGCGGCTTGGCCGCGTAATGAGCTTAGGTGACACCCTGGGCCGCCTTGGCGGTGATGAGTTCATTCTCTTACTCACCGAGCCCATGTCGGCTAACGCTTTTGCTGATCTGACCGGAAACCTTCTGCGCGTCGTGGCCGAGCCGGTGCTCATCGCTGAGCGCGAGGTGTCCGTTACCTGCAGCCTGGGCTACTGCGTCTATCCCCGGGACGGAGCGGATGTGACCACGTTGGTTAAGCATGCCGACGCCGCCATGTACGGCGCAAAAAAAGACGGCGGTAATCGGGTGTGGCAATACACGGCGGCGTTAAGTTCGCACGCCGGCGAGCGGTTGGAGCTAGAGACGCAGCTAAAGCCCCCTGCGTCACAATAGTTGTCGCCTCTGAATTTTCTTAGTGAAGAGATCAGAGGTGGTAGATTGAAGACGAAACAAACGTATTCAGCCGAGTTTAAAGAGCAGGCGCTTGCGAAGGTCCTAAACCGCGGAAGCCGTACAGTCGGATCCGTGGCCGACGAATTGAACATGAATGCACTGACCTTAAGGAAGTGGATGAGAGGTAGCGCCACGGCAGGTCGGAGCTTGGACTCCGGACACGCAAAACGTCCAGAAGACTGGTCGCCGGAAGAGCGACTGGTGGCTTTGCATGAGAGCCATGGGTTGGTCGATGAAGCCCTGAACGCGTGGTGTCGCGAGCGGGGTTTGTTTGCCCATCATCTTGCGCAGTGGGGTGCGGATTTTTGCGTCGCCGGCAGGGCTGGCCATCGCCAAGAGAGCGCTCAGGAGATCCGTGAACTGAAGCAGGCCAATATGCAACTTCAGCGCGAATTGAACCGTAAGGAGAAGGCCTTGGCTGAAGCGGCAGCGCTGTTGGTGCTGCAAAAAAAGTATCGTGCGTTGTTCGAGGACGAGGCGTCATGACCGCCCTTGAAGATCGCAAAACAGTGATCCGTTTGATCGGCGAGGCCACCTCGGCCGGGGCTCGGCAAGCACCTGCGTGTAGCATACTGGGATTGAGCGAGCGTACTGTGCAACGTTGGCTGTGCGGTGAACCTGACTCGCTCGATGGGCGCTCGACGCGACACTATGAACCGTCCCATAAGCTTTCTGCTGATGAACGCGCGGAACTGCTGGCCGTGGCGAACTCTGCCGAATTCGGGCATCTGCCGCCCAGTCAAATCGTTCCCCGGCTGGCCGATCAGCAACGCTACATTGCCTCGGAATCAACCTTCTACCGCGTCCTGCGAGACGAGAACCAACTCGCTCACCGGCGCAGCGAGCGGGCGCCCCGCTCGTGCCGCAAGCCACGCGCTGTCATGGCCGATGCGCCGAACCAGCTTTACAGCTGGGATATCACTTACCTGCCTTCAGCGATTCGCGGGCAGTACTTTTATCTCTATCTATTTATGGACGTGTTCAGCCGCATGATCGTCGGCTGGCAGGTCTATGCCGAGGAGAGCGGTGCCCAGGCAAGCGAGGTCCTCAAGGATCTCTGCGCGCGTGAGGCGATACAGCCAGATCAAGTCATTCTGCATTCCGACAATGGTGGCCCGATGAAGGGCGCCACGATGCTGGCTACCTTGCAGTCCCTGGGCGTCATGCCGTCATTGAGTCGCCCGGGAGTCAGCAACGACAATCCTTATTCAGAATCGCTGTTCAAAACGCTGAAATACCGTCCGGCCTATCCGCTCAAACCGTTCGACACATTATGCGCCGCGCGCGATTGGGTCACCGAACTGGTGCGCTGGTACAACCATGAGCATCGCCACAGCGCGATTCGCTTCGTCACGCCAGCCCAGCGTCACCGAAATCTCGACCAAGACATCTTGAATCGTCGTGCAACCCTCTACGAGAGCGCTCGACAAAATAATCCGCTGCGATGGAAAAGCCAAACGCGCAACTGGCAACGCATTCATGTGGTCCATCTCAATCCGGATCGCGACGACAAAATCAGCGCCGTTTCGCAACCCCGTAACCAGGAGCTAAAAGCAGCTTAAATCTCATGCGTCGAGGCGACAACTAGCTTGAAAACTTCCGAAAGCAGGCCCTGCAACGGGACGAATTTCTGCTCCACTACCAACCCCAAATTCAGATTGCCAGTGGACGCATTGTCGGCGTTGAGGCGCTGATACGCTGGAAGCATCCCGTTCGCGGATTGCTGCCTCCGACACAGTTCATTCCGCTTGCCGAAGAGACTGGACTGATCGAGCCTATTGGCGAATGGGTGTTGCGAACCGCGTGCGCGCAAGCTGCTGCATGGCACAGCAGCGGGTTGCCGGCTCTGCGTATGGGTATTAATGTTTCGGCTCGTCAGTTCAACAATCCTTCGCTGGAATCGGTGGTCGCTCAGGTGCTCGCTGATTGCGGCCTGGCCCCTGAGCAATTGGAGCTTGAAATCACCGAGAGCCTTTCGATGAAAGACCCTGAGGAGAGTATCCGCATTCTGGCCAGCTTTAAGGCGCTCGGCATCGGTATCGCGATCGACGATTTTGGCACTGGTTATTCAAACCTTGTTTATCTGCGACGATTCCGCGTAAGACGGATTAAGCTGGATCGGTCGTTCGTCAGCGAGCTCGGTTCAGAATCAAGCAGCCACGCAATCGTCGAGGCAATCGTCGCAATGGCTCATAAACTTGACTTGCAGGTGGTTGCCGAGGGAGTCGAGACGGCCGAGCAGCGTGAACACTTGCTTCGCTACGGCTGCGACGAACTTCAGGGTTTCTGGTTTTCGCGGCCAGTTGATGCTGCCACATGCGGCAGCTTGCTGCTTTGCGAAATCAAACCGGATAACGAAAGAGCAAAGGCATAGCATGAAAAGATGCAACGGCGTTTTCTGATCGCTCGACGGCTGCTGGAGCCTTGCAAAAAGTGCCGTGCAATCGCGTGTCGTGCAGCTGGCGGGCGACGTGCATCTCTTCGCCAATGCGTTGCCGTCGTCCGATTTTCGATGAGGTAGCGATCACACGCTCAATGCATGACCGGCGGGACGAATTCCAGCGAACTGGCTGATACCGTCAGCAGGATCAGCACGAGTGGCACGTGCACGATCAATTGAATAAATGTGAACCCGACACTATCGCGGGCTCGCAGTCCGAGCACATCCAGCAACGGCAGCATCCAAAATGGATTGATAAGGATAGTTATCTTAATAGAACGGAACTTGATCTTTTTTCCCCGCAATTTTCGCTCGCACAACTAAAGTCGGTTCTAAGTTTCAAGTAAAGTTGGTACTACGCATTTCAGGCAATGAGTGCGCCGTCGCCACTAGGAGTTAGAGTGGCCTCTATTGCCGGCCTGGCGGGACTCGGAGAGTTTTGCGGGGGACGTGCTGCTCGTTCGGTAGGGTAGCTGCGTTGTAAGGTTTCTGGCTATTAAGTGCCAACTTTAGCTGAAATCGTTCAGAGAGAACGAAGTTTAATTGACGGCTAGGGGAGCCTATAGAACCAACTTTGCTTGAAATGGTTTGTGGCTCTCCGCCTTTTCCGACGGACGTTCCCAGCGAACAATGGCTGGATTGCTGTGGGACCATATTTAGTTGTGCAAGCGCTATGTTTTTACGCGTCCAAAACCTTCGAAATGGCCGCTTTTGGTGCTGACAATCGAACTTAAACCACAGCGTTCAAACGCGTGGTCTATGAAATTAGAATAGGCCAGATCTGACCAGAAATCGAGGTCGCTAGCGCGGAGAGCCGTCAAACGTTTTTGTGCCGTGCTAAGCGGCGGCCTTGTAAAATCCGAGAGTTGAGCTCCGCGGAGAAAATCGCAGATGTGTGCCAAGGCCAGACAGTCGTTATTTTTCGGCATCCTCACCCTCGCCGTAATCAAGTCACTTGCGGACACGAAGACGCTCGCGCGCGGGAAAGCATATTTCCAAGAGGGTGCCGTGTCAGTTCTTAAAGAACGTAAAAACATCCTTCGTGCTTTTGTACACGGTACCTATCAGTACAGCGTTCAACTTGGGATTGGGAGCGACGGTGAACTGACCTACGAGTGTGACTGCCCTGTTGGCGCGGACGGGATCTTTTGCAAGCACGCGGTTGCTGTCTCGTTTTCTTGGCTCGAAAACTCGGGTGAGGAGGTGTTTCATATAGACAAGCCAGAACCCGCACGAAGGGGCAAAAATCGCAAGACGTACGAAGAACTGATACGCGAGTATGTTGCTGGATTGGGCGAAGAGGTTCTGAGAGAGTTGCTCCTCGACGCAGTCGAGCGCGACATCGGTTTGCGCGACAGGTTGCTTTTTGCTGCTCGTGCAGCGGCTGCCGATGACGCACCGAGCATGAAGGCAGCAGTTCGTGAAGCGACCCGCGTGTCTCACCCACTCGACTGGCGCGAGGCGGGCGCATACGGTGATGGTCTGATGTCTCTTGTGGACATGCTCCGTCAGCGACTTGCTGGCCCCTACGCTTCCCAGGTAGTCGAGCTTGCAGAAGAGGCGATATCTGGGGCGGAGAAAAGTCTGGAACAGATCGATGACTCGAGCGGCGATGTTATGCCCGCCATTATGGAGCTGGCGGCCGTGCACCTTGAAGCATGCCGGCAAACGCATCCGGACCCGTTGAAGCTTGCCGAACGATTGTTCCGTTTTCAAACTGAAGGCGTGTGGGACACGTTTTACGACGTCTTGCCAGCCTACGCGGACGCGCTCGAGGAGCAAGGAATACAACGCTATCGGACGCTTGTGACAAGTGCGTGGGACAAGCTTGCTGAACTACCTCCAAGCAACGAGTTTCGCCGATCGTTTGACCCCCTACGCATGCGACTTGACCGTGCGATGGAGGCGATTGCCAAAGGCGACGGCGACGTGGACGCACTTGTTCTCATTCGTTCAAAGGATCTGTCGAGCCCCTACCGTTTTTTGCTGGTCGCAGAACTTTGTATGCAGCATGCGCGCTACGACGACGGCCTGAGTTGGGCAGAACGGGGGCTCAGCGAATTCGGGAAGAACGTTGACCAACGCTTGCTCACATTCTGCATTGAGGAATATCTGCGTCGCAGCGATTTCGCGAAAGCCGATGCATATGCGTGGCGACGATTCGAAATGCATCCTACAGCCGAGGGGTTTGCAGAACTGATGGAGGTCGCCAGCGCGACCGGCCAACGAGGCGTTACGGGCGCTCGCGCGCTCGACTATCTCTGGGAACGGGTTCGGGACGAAGAAGCACCGACCAAAGCGACGCGAGGTTCCTGGCAAGCAGGAACACGAACGGAAATGCTTAAACTATTTCTTTGTGAACGCGACTATGCCAAGGCCTGGGAGACATTTTGCGGCGGTCCGGTGGCCACGCACATGTGGGCGCAAATGGCGGCGATTCGAGCGAAAACTCATCCGCATGATGCGATCGCTTTGTACCACCGATTGCTGCCGATCGCCGCTGATAATGGAAGCCGAAAAGCGCGCTATGACGAGGCGTTTGGCATCGTAAGGACAATTAGCAACTTACGAGCGAAACTGGAGGAACACACGGTGTTTGTCGAAGAACTTCAGACGATCCGTGAGACTTATCGTGCCAAGCGCAATTTTATGAAACTGCTGGCAAGTTTAGGCTGAAAACACATCAACCTTCGCACGAAAAAGCCGCCGACATCAATCGTATAGCGGTCTGCGGCGTAGAACTTTTGCACGATGAGAAAATTCTCTGCCGATTTTGTCGCAACAGCGTCGGATCGGCTCGTACGTCATCACCACGCCGCGCTCAAAGAGCAGTCCCTCGACGTCGCGTAGGCTCAAGTGCAAGCGAAAATTTCAACACACGGCGTAATGGATTAAGTCAGTTTGGAAAACGAAGATCGAGATAGGGCGACTTAAATTTCTTCGTTGCGCTGGTTTAGGCGGCCAACTCAGCAACCCGACACTGCCCTCTGTAGGGATTTTGCCTATCTCAAAATCCAGAGATTCCAGCTACCCGACTGTCCGGATTAGCGGAGCCAGCTCTATGCGCAAAACTGGCGTTCAACCCGAAAACGCGGATTGACAGTTTTCTACGCGTAGCGGTGACGAATTAAGTGGGTATGCGCTCGTGAAGCGTGTTTTTGGCGGTGCCGTGTCATGCATCGCGGGGCGCTTATCCAAACCAGCGTGCTTTTTACGTTCAGTGGACGCGTCTCGATTTCTGGACATTTGTCCAATCAGTGTCCGAGATTTTATAGCGTCCACGGAACGTGTCCATTAGGATTAACTGGACACCCAACCTATGGCTTACCATGACAGGCACAACTTCTCCATGGTCGAATCCGCCGGACAGCTTTCGCTGATTCGACTGGCATCGAGACCACCGTCCGCGCGCCCAACCACGGAGACGACTTTGAGGCGACGATCCACATCAAGATCCGCGGTTATCGTGCGATAGGCAAACGGGTGTCCGTCGTGATACCCCGAGCGCTCCATGCTCAACTCTGCATTCGAGAAAAGCGGACCGACCCCGGCGGCAATCGCGATACTCCGCTCCGAAAAACAAGCTATTGAAACGTCGTGGATTGCGAGCCACCGCTAGCGCACTCTTTGGCCGATGATTCGTCGGGAATTCCACATATGCAGCGGTGACCGCGGAAATTGGGACATTGGGTAGCCGAAGGAATTCGTCAGCTGCGAATACTCACTCCGCCGCCTTAAAGACAAACCGCTCTTTCCCCGCAGGGGACTAGATCCTTGCGCGCGAAGTTTCTCGGGTAGCCTGGAACGCAGCGAGTTCAGAAAGACTGCCAGTCAGCCGTGGTATGCGTCCCTAATGATGCCGCTCGCTTGGTGGACGGCATCGCTGCTGCCTTGGCTGGTGCCCAACGCGCGGGCCGTGGCGCCGAATGAACAGTGCTTTCGCCAACCTTGAATATCGACACCGCCTGGCGCAGCGAATTCGACTGATCCGCCATCGATTGCGCGGCCGCTGATGCCTGCTCGACGAGCGCGGCATTCTGCTGCGTGACTTCATCCATCTGGCTGACCGCCTGGTTGACCTGCTCGATACCCACGCTCTGCTCGGCCGACGCTGACGAGATTTCGCCCACGATGTCAGTGACTTTTTGCACGGACGTCACGATCTCCGTAATCGTCGCGCCCGCTTCGGAGACCAGTTTCGAGCCGGCATCGACGCGATGCACCGACTCGCCGATGAGCTCGCCGATCTCCTTCGCCGCCGTCGCACTGCGCTGCGCCAGCGTACGCACTTCGCCCGCGACGACCGCGAAACCCCGGCCTTGTTCACCAGCACGGGCAGCTTCAACCGCCGCATTGAGCGCGAGAATGTTGGTCTGGAACGCGATACCCTCGATCACGCTGACAATGTCGGCGACCTTGCTTGCGCTGTCGGAGATACCTTGCATCGTGTCGACCACGCGGGCCACGACCTCGCCACCTCGCTGCGCCGTAAGCGACGCGGAACCGGCCAGCGCGGCGGCCTGCTTCGCGTTGTCCGCGTTATGGCGGACCGTAGTCGTGAGTTCTTCCATGCTCGCCGCGGTTTCTTCCAGAGACGCCGCCTGTTCCTCCGTGCGCTGCGACAGATCCGTGTTGCCCTGCGCGATTTCTGAGGCTGCGACCGAGATCGATTCGCTCGACGTCTTGATGCCGCGCACGATGGTGGTCAGCTGTTCTTTCATCGTCGCGAGCGAATATAACAGGCTGGCGCTGTCGCCATCTTTCAACCTGATCGGCACGAGCAAGTTGCCTGCGGCAATTGCGTGAGCAATCGTGGCCGCATCGCTTGGTTCGCCGCCGAGCTGCCGAGTCAGCCCGCGCGCGATCAGCAGCGCTAGCGCCAAGCCAATGAGCGTGGCCGCGACTGTCCCGGCAATTACGAGCGCGACCGCGCGCGAAAACCCGTTACGCGAGTCAAGGCCTTCCTTGTTAGCCTCAGCAACATTCGTATCAACGATTGCTTTGAGCGACCTTTCGGCGACATTTAAAAATTCAACCGATTCTCCTTCCAGCAACGACATTGCGTCATCATGCTTGCCGTCCTTCGCTAGGGTGCGAATACTGTGGTCGGCATCCAGATATCGGCTCATGGCAGCTTGCAAATCCCCGTACCGTTTCTTTTCTTCAGGGTCATTTATCAACGGCTCATACTGACCAGCCGCGTGACTAAACCCAGCGATAGCTTGATCGACTTGCTGGCTTGCCGCATCGATATCAACAGCTGACAGGCTATTTGCCGCCCGGTAATCGCCAAGGCGAATCGCGTTTAGGCTGCCCCGCATTTCCAGACTGTACCTAACCGCCGGCAAGGAATTTTCGCTCAGTAAAACGACGTGCTCGTTCTCGCCGGCTATCTCGAATAGGCTAAAAATTCCTAGCCCAATGAGCAGGGCAATGACGACGGAAAATCCGCCGACTAGTTTGGTAAATACGTTTACCTGATTAAAAGTCGGCACAGTTTGTTCCCGCAGATTTGAGGTGGGTGCAAGCTAACAAACAGATTAACGGACATTATTTTAGATACTTAAGGTTTTTTAGATGACAGCGGTGCGGCAAGAGAAAATCGTATTTCCCACATTTCATGTGAACGCTCTGTCAGTAGCCTCGACCGTGGAGATTAAGCGGCCTAGGGTTTGTACCGATAATGTAAGGTTGCGATATGCCGTTGTAAGCATTAAAGGCGCCTCCAGCGCACGCGTTTCGCCAAGCCGGAGTCTGGAATCCGAACAATGATTGCTCATTTTGCTTCTTCGCTCTTGGCAAGACGTTTTGCCGGCCTAGAAAATTTGTACAGGCTTGGAGTTGCCAATGATTAGAACGTCTCGTCACATTTATCGGGTCAAATCAGGCAGATCGGTAATACGCGACCCCGCAAGCAATACTTTCGACGCTTTTGAACATACCCTATTACGCGCGCTTGCCGAGAACGTACCGCACCGTATCTATGCGAAAGATATGCAGGGCCGGTTTATCTTCGCCAACAGGGCGGTGGCTCGAGGCATGGGGGTGTGCGATCCCGCTGAGTTGCTTGGAAAAACCGACTACGATTTTTATCCGCTCGAACTCGCAAGCGAATATTACCGACAGGAGCAGGAGGTCTTAACGCACGGACGCTCGCTCCTTAATCACGAAGAGCATGCCAAATATCGGCTGCTCGAAGATGAAGCCTGGTTGATCACGACCAAGGTAGCGGTGCGCGACGCCAACGGACGCATTATCGGGTTAGTGGGCATTAACTACGAGGTCACTTCTCAGAAGGCAGCGGGACTGGCGCTGCAGGCTGCACATGCGCAGGCAGCGGAGGCGGCCGTCCGGCTGGAGGCCACCGTCGCACGGCTAGATCTTGAAGTGCAGGAGCGTCAACGCTTCGAACAGGAGCTACGCCACCGGGCGATGCATGACACGCTCACCGGACTACCAAACCGGGCACTGTTAATGGACCGGATCGAACTGGCGATCGATTTCGCCCGACGCCGCGAGCACTCGCTCACGCTGCTTTTCCTCGATCTTGATCGCTTTAAGCTCGTCAACGACAGCCTTGGTCACGCTGCAGGCGACGAACTGCTGCGCGCGGTCACGCGCCGGATCGGCCGCTTAATGCGTGCAGACGATACATTCGCCCGCCTTGGTGGGGACGAATTCGTCTTGTTACTGACTAATCCCATCCCTACCGACGAACTGACCCGCGTGATGAGCCGGCTCTCCCGGGTGGTAGCCAAGCCAGTGCTCATTGGCGAGCGCGAGGTGTCAGTCACATGCAGCCTTGGATACAGCGTTTATCCGCAGGACGGTGAGGACGCGACTACGTTACTCAAGCATGCCGACGCTGCAATGTACGGCGCCAAAGAAGGCGGCGGGAATCGGGTCCTGCGTTACACACCTGCTTTAAGCGCTCACGCGGGCGAACGATTGGACCTCGAGGCCCAGATGAAGCGAGGGCTGCAACGCGGCGAATTCGTGTTGCACTACCAGCCGCAGATCGAGATCAAAAGCGGGCGCATCACTGGCGTTGAGGCTTTAGTGCGCTGGCAGCATCCGGTTCGCGGATTACTGCCTCCGACGCGCTTCATTGGGTTCGCCGAAGAGTCAGGATTGATCGAGCAGCTTGGCGAATGGGTGTTGCGTACGGCTTGCGCCCAAGCTGCGGCGTGGCAGAGCAGCGGATTGCCGGCTTTGCGCATGTCTATAAACGTCTCAGCGCGCCAGTTCCACAATCCGGCGTTGGAGTCAGTCGTTGCCCGGGCGCTCGCCGAACATGGGCTCGCCCCCGAGCAATTAGAGCTTGAAATCACCGAGAGTCTTTCAATGAAGGACCCGGAAGAAAGCATACGCATTTTGGATAACTTTAAGGCCCGTGGCATTAGCATTGCGATCGACGACTTCGGCACGGGTTACTCCAACCTTGCCTACTTGCGCCGATTCCCCGTGCGTCGCATCAAACTGGATCGCGTATTTGTCAGCGAGCTAACTTCGCAAGCGAGCAGCAACGCAATCGTCGAGGCAATCGTCGCAATGGCCCATAAGCTCGATCTCCAAGTCATCGCCGAGGGTGTCGAGACCGCTGAGCAGCGCGACGCATTGTTGCGCTTCGGCTGTGACGAATTGCAGGGCTACTGGTTTTCACGACCCGTCGATGCGGCCGCCATCGACGTTCTGTTGCGAAACCAATGGGAATTTGGGCGAGGCCTTTACTTAGGCGCGCCCGTTTGCCTTGAGCTCACGGGGTGACGGTTCTAGGGCTTTCGTTGAACGAGCGTATTGAAAGCGGTCCAGCAAAGCATGAATAATAATTGTCTCGTTGCGGAACGTCGGTGAACCGTGGCGGAGGGTTGAACCGGGGAGGGCAACCGCTTCGGGTTGAGACTTCACTTTTCCACTGCTGCCACCAAAGCTTCTTGCTTTGGAGCCAGGCGCGGATAGCTTGGTGTGACAGATTTTTCATGTCTGTGAGAGGTGGCTCCGGGAATTCGGACAGCCGGACAAGTGGGAAAGCTGGGCCTGAGCCTGCCGTAATGTGGGCAGTAAGGGATCCGTAAATGACGAAACATAATCGGCGTGCTCACTCGGCAGTCTTCAAGGCGAAGGTAGCCTTGGCGGCACTGAAAGGCGATAATAGGCTGGCGGAGCTGGCGCAGCACTTTGAGATTCACCCGGATCAGGTGACGGACTGGAAAAACAGTTGAAAGAGCAGGCTGTCGGCATGTTTGAGAGCAATGGACCGTGCGTGCGTCATTATCGAGCGGCAACTCGTTCAGTTGACGCGACTGGTCGATGATTTAGTCGAAGTGTCGAGGACTACGACGGGGTGGGTGCGGTTGAGGCTTGAGCGCGTGACCATCCATGAAATACTTAGTCGGGCCCTCGAGACAACTCAACCGCTGATTGAACAACGGCGCCATAAAGTCTCGGTGTCGCTTGGCGAGGACCTAATATGGATCCACGGAGATGCATCGCGGCTCGAACAGGCGATGGTCAACCTTCTAGCAAACGCGGCCAAATACACGGATGAAGGCAGCGCAATAGCATTGTCAGTCGAGGTTGAGGAGACGTATTGCGTCGTGCGCCTAAAAGATAGCGGCGTCGGCATAATTCCGGAATTACTACCTCATATTTACGAACTCTTCACACAAGCAGAACGGTCCCTTGCACGCTCCCGCGGTGGACTGGGGATCGGCCTTGCGTTGGTAAAACGTATCGTGGAAATGCACGATGGGATCATCGCCGTTCATAGCGTCTTGAACGAAGGGACGGAATTTGTCATACGCTTGCCGATCGCGACATCGTCAGCAAAGCTTGACTTGCCCGTGACCGAATCAGGTATTGAATCATCGACCGCGTTGCGTATTCTCGTAGTGGATGACAACGTCGACACGGCAGAGAGTAGGCGATGCTGGTGGGAATGCTCGGGCATGCCGTGAGGACGGAGCACGATGGCAATAGCGCGCTTCGAGCGGCTTCCGAATTTCGGCCTGATGTCGTGCTTCTCGATATAGGCTTGCCCGGGCTCAACGGCTACGAGGTGGCATCGCGCATCAGAGAACAACCGAGTCTCGATCACACGGTTCTTGTCGCAATTACGGCTAACCAAGAGTTGTTCCAGTCCATGCAGCTCGACGCCAGTTCGAAAAAGCGTCAGCCGCGCTTTTAAACCGATCTCGATCAATCCTGCATCGCGCTGCGAAGAGCTAAATTGGCAACATCTCGAAGAAAATGGCCTCTAATCGGAGGATGCTTCGATGGAAATTCGGATACTGTGGTTTAGCCTAGTGAAGTTGTATTTGATCGGTGGGCTATCGGACTTAGCATTATGACGAAACGATGCGTTTAAAGCAGAATGTTTGTTCGGCTTTCTTATTTTTTACAAAGGAAAACAAGATGCGGACGGGACGAAAAGATCAACGAACCGATCCATCAAGAGAATCATGGTATGGGCACATTGACAACGAAATGAGTGAAGCATTCTCGCATCCGTCCCTATCCGATTGCGGGCTAAAAGCAGGACTGGCCATCTTGGCGATTGGCCTCCCAGCTCTAGCAATTTACGTCCTGAACTGGGGTTGACTGGCTGTGGCCACGCAAGTTCGCTATGGCCATATTCGGCGCACAAACAAACAGCCGACGTTAGCTTGGCCGCTTTATTCGCCGCTGATCAACACCGATGCCGGATTAACGATTGCCGCGTTGTTTGCCGAACACTCGAGCTCAGGATTTACGCCGTCGGGCAGTAGAGCCGTCAGCGGTGCTGGGCTTGCGAGGGTGGCGAGACACTGGATGGTTCCGCGGTAGTGACGAGGCGCGCTGTGGGCACGATGACCGGCGTCGCACCGACGACCGTAACGACCGGCACAAACGCTGACAGTGCGGTCGGTGTTTCGCGCTTGACCGGGGCGCCAAACTGGTCATGCACCCGAACCCACTTATGCAACTGGCTGGCATTCACGCCGGCCTCAAGGGCGAGGCCCGATAGCGAAGCCCCTGGCTGAAGACAAGCTTCAACCAGTCGTCGCTTGTCCATCGGGTCGAGCTTCGCTCCCCGCTGACGCCAACTCGGGTCACCCGCAAGGGCGGGAAGCTCAGGCCATCTTTTGTCATGGATTACGTCCGCAAAGTGAGGTTGCGGACGCAATCGCGAGCTTTCTCACTAACGTAAGCGAGGTGTGGAAGATCGAGCGCTTACAGCTCCATAGCCTCCGAAAGGGTCGATGCGGTAATACACATGGAGTTTGCGAAGCGAGCGGGCGCGTACCTTGCCTAAAGTACTGCTCGATAAACCGATTTGGCGGGCGCTGTTCGCGGACCTCTTGCGACACCACTGTGTCATGGCTCCCAGCGAAATGTTCGGCCGCCTCATTTCAACGCACTGTGCCCCGGCAGAGATTAATTTTCTCCGCATTATTTAACGGCATCGGAATCTCGCCGGTGCGACATCCGCCAGCGGCAATGATAAGATTTATCACCTTTCGGCGAGCCCGATTGCGAGGCTTTCCGCAGAATGGCGTCCGTTCGATTATGGCTATCCCGCGCCACAATGCCGCCGTTCACGGGCTAGGAAACGATTCGAACGGCGTGTGCCGGCGTAGCATTTGTGCATCGATCTAAAGCGAGACGACCACGTCGCGACGTGACGCCATCGGATGCTTCACCTCTAGCCTCCTATTGAAGCGCGGCCGACTGGGGCTGGTCGATTCATTCCCCTAGTCCACTGCGTCATTGACTTGGCACCGGGCGAATTCGACGGGAAGGATCGTCATATTTCCATTTGATTGGTTTCGGATTTTGATTGTGCTCGCGGATATAACGCATCAGTTTGCGATCCAGATCCTTCACCGAAGTGAAGACGCCGCGAGCGATCACATCACGCTGAATGCGTGAGAACCAGTTTTCCACCTGGTTAAGCCACGAAGAGTAAGTCGGCGTGAAGTGCAAGCGTACGTTGCGATGCGCGGTGAGAAAGTCGACCACCCGCTGCGTCTTGTGGCTGCTTACGTTATCGCAAATGACGTGGATTTCCCGACGTTTGGGCTGGCTGGCGACGACGTCAGTCAGAAAGGCCACAAACTGCTCGCTGGTGTGGCGCGACGCCGTCTTGCCCAGCACCTCGCCGGTCGCCGTATTGAACGCCGCGAACAGGCTGAGTGTCCCGTTGCGTTTGTATTCGAAGCCATGGCTCTCGGCGCGTCCCGGCGACAGCAGCAGCATCCGGTCCTTACGCTCAAGTGCCTGGATCGCGGTCTTCTCATCCACGCAGAACACCGCCGCGTGCGCCGGCGGGTTCAGATAAAGCCCGATCACGTCGGCCGCCTTGGTCTCGAAGTTCGGGTCGTTGGAGACCATGTGTCGTTCCAAACGCTGCGGCTTGATGCCGTGTTTGCGTCAGATGCGCTGCACGGCCAAGACCGACACGTCGCCCAGTTCTGCTGTGAGCTTGTAGCTGCTCCAGTGTGTCGAACCGTCGGATGGTTTGTGCTTGAGGGTGCGGGTGAGTACCCGCGCTTCCAGACTAGCGGAATTACTGGACACAATCAGCGCTTCTGTGGACGCCGCTAACAAGATTAACGGACAACAACAGTCGCTGCATCACGAACTCGCGAGCAAAGGCGTGCAAATACAGGCGGTGCTGCCGGGTGCGACCGCCACCGAGTTCTGGGAAATCGGCGAGCTGCCGATCGAGCATCTCCATGCAAACATCGGGATGTCCGCAAGCGACATGGTTGAAGCAGCGCTGGTTGGTTTTGACCGGCATGAGCTGGTTACGATTCCAGCGCTGCACGACATTGGCCAGTGGGATGCATTCGAAGGCGCACGGCAATCAATGTCGACGTAGTTGTCGAGCAAATCGCCTGCAGCGAGATACGTCCAGCCGAACTGACCTTACTTGGCTGCGCCGACCAGCGCGAACGCATCGTATTTTGGATCCATTGGCGTATGCGGCATGTGCGTGAGCGCCTCTTCAACAAGCGGCTCGCATGCGCCATAGTCCGAACCGATACTGTCGCTATGCGCCTGCGGGAAATTCACGGCGAGCACCTTGCCGCCCCAGCGGTCCACCGTAGCCGTCATGCTGCACTTCCCCGCGCCGCCCACCTTCAGGTCGAGCAAGATCAGCGTCATGTCCAGCGCGGAGTCCGAGTTCGAGAAGTTCCATTGCGTCGTCATGCGGTCATTAGGGCCGCCGGTATCAACGAGCTTCATGGTCTTGTCAGGAATACCGACCGATTGCACCAGATCGAGAATGTTCGATCCGACAAGCTTACCGCCCTGCTCGTCGCGCGCTTCATGAGTTTTGTAAGCGGCGCAACCTGTCAGCAGCATGAAAAGAAAAACCAGGGGGATCGTTAAAATTCGCACAGATGTTCCTCCGGATAGGCGCGTTAAATAGACGCGCAGGATGAGTGTTGGCGATTTGGGAGTGGATGAAAACGAGGTGCAGCTCGAGTCTGGCCGCAGTCGATGCTATTGAGTGACGTGGGCCAGCACTCTTTAACTGATCGCGATTGAACGGATAAGTTCACTGCGGGGTGTTCTCCCGCGCTGCCACGTGGGGACAGGTACGCGGGACTGTATAGGAACGACCCTTCTCAGTCAGCCTGTGAAGACATTTTCTATTGCATCGTTCCGTTGCCGCGGAATGACAACGAAACGAAGCCCGAAAAAGCGTGGCTTAACCGTGCGACGGAATGAAGACTTGCAATGCTGCAGGCACCGAGCTAGATCACTTCGGAGACACGTCGATATCGCCGAGATACTTCTTCGCCAGCGTCTTGACAGTGCCGTTTGCCTGCAGCTTGGCAATCGCCTTGTTCAAGCGCGCCTTGAGCGCACCTTCGTCCTTGCGAACACCAAACGCAATGCCGCTGCCCAGAATCGCGTCATCGAGCACGGGACCGCCGGCAAACCCATAACCCTCGCCGTCCGGCTTCGACAAAAAGCCCGACTGCCCGGCAGCCGACAACACCAGCGTGCCATCGATACGACCCGCCTTCAGGTCGGTGTAGATCTGGTTCTGGTCCGGATAGCTCGTGACCGTCACGCCGTTGGTAGCCCAGGCCATTTTTGCGTAGGTTTCCTGCGTCGATCCCTGCAGCACGCCGATTGTCTTGCCCTTCAACGAGTCAGGCGTCGGCATCAGTCCGCTGCCCGCCTTCGCGACCAGTTGGGTAGGCACCTTGTACACGATGTTCGTAAAGTCGATGGCCTGGCGGCGCTTATCGGTGACATTCATGGCTGAGTTGATCACGTCGAACTTACGGGCTTGCAGCGCGGGAATCAGGCCATCGAACGAGTTCTCGGTCCAGTCGCACTTCATCTTCAGTTCAGCGCACACCGCATTGCCAATGTCGATGTCCAAACCCTGCAATTCCCCTCCCGACGATTTTGATTCGAACGGCGGATATTGCGCTTCCAGGCCGTATTTGAGGGTATCGGCGGCAAATGCCGCGCTCGCGCCCAGCGTCGAGGCTAACAGTATTGCGGCCTGGAAAAACTTGATTGAAGTCGATATTTTCATAAACTGGTCTCGTGAGGTGGGAATGTGCGATCTTGTGGGCGCGTATGAGAATCCCGACCACGCCATTGTGTAATTTAAGCAGGAACATAAGCCGGAAAACTATTCAACCAATCAAAGGCGGCAGACTGCGCGACAAGAAATATTGGCGCGTGCCGCTGGTCGCATCGCCTAGCCGACAAACCGCGCCGCGTGAGGCTTCCAGGGGGTATCCATCGACAATGCCCGTTCGTAGATTCGCCGCATCGGTTCGAGCAACGGCCCGACCGACTCATCGGCAAGATCGATCTCCGCTTTCAACGCCTCGTAAGCGTCGGCAATCTCGCGCGGGATTTTTGGTTCATCGATCGTGGTCAGATTGCCGCCGCGCATCACGCACCGGCCCGCAACGAACACGCTGTCGATCGACCCGCCCCGCTCGGCGTACACGAGCTGTCGCACGGGGTCCGTGAGCGGCGTGAAGTTGATTGTATCGGTCCGGTACGCCACCAGATCCGCGCGATATCCCGACGCGATCGCGCCGAGCTGACCCGCCATGCCCACGGCCTGCGCGCCGCCCAGCGTCCCGGCTCGCAACGCCTCGGCCGCCGTCAGCCAGCGCGAATAGTCGTCCCCCCTCAGCTTCGATAACCCCGCCGCCGAGCCCGCCACGTTCAGCATGTTGGCGGTGACCTTCGACGAAAAGCCATCCGAGCCAAGGCTCAGGTTCACGCCGGCGTCGAGCAAATGACGCGTCGGCTGAATGCCGGACCCGAGCATCAGGTTGCTCCACGGGTTGCGCTGCACGGTGGCGCCGCTGGCGGCGAGCCGCACGATTTCATCGTCGGAAAGCCACATTGCATGAATGAGCGATGTGGCCGGCTTCAGGAAGCCGAGTTCGTCGAGGAATTGCACCATCGGCTTGCCGTAGAAAGCGTTCGCCGTCACGACCTGCAAGCGGGTTTCCTGCACATGGATGATCACCGGCAACGCATGGTCGTCGGCGAATTCGCGGCAACGTGCCAGGAATTCGGGCGTGCAGCGTTGCGGCGCCGATAGTGCCACGAGCACACCGACGCGATGATGTTGCGGATGCCGGTGGCGCACGGTATCGCCGAGAAATGCGAACCACGCATCGGGCGATGGGCGCGGTATCAATCGCATTTGCGCCAGCATAACTCCGGAAAAATCGCATCGACGAAAGGAAAGCTGTCGACAAGCGGGCGGTCCATCATCGAGAAGCCGACGAGTGTGCGAATGCCGGCGTCTTCATACGCCTGGAAAATCGCATTTATCGCGTCGGGATCGATCGAGCCGCCCAGGTTGCAGTCGTCGGCCACGGTTGTCGCGCCGCTTCGCAAGGCCTCGACCGCGCCGATCAGCGTGCGCAGGTAGATTTGGCGCGGCGTCAGCGCAACGGGCCTCGGTGCGCGTACGTAGTGCATCCACAGTTCGAGCGGCAGGTTCTCCACGCGCCCCTTGTGGAAATGTTCGTGTGAATGCTGGTGACCGTTGACGAGGCCGGGCGCGAGCAGACAGCCATCAAGCGGCACGACCGTATCGGCCGGCCCGAGCGGGAGGGTGTCCGTCCACGCGGGGAAGCGGTACGCCGATGGCGGTCATGAAAGCGCTCCCAACTCGCTGAGCGCGCGTACGACGGTACGCCTGATCAGTTCGATCTTGTAGGCATTGGCGCCGTGTGAAACAGCGCCGTCAGCAGCATGCGCCGCTGCCGCCTCTATATTGCTGATATTGAGCGCCGAGCCCTTTAGCGAGGCCTCGACATTCTGCAATCTCCAGGGCTTGGTCGCTACTCCGCCGACCGCGATTCGCGCGTCGCGCACCGTCCCGTCGTCAGCCAGGTCGAGCGCCACGGCTGCCGAGGCGATTGACCACTCGAAACTCGCTCGATCGCGAACTTTAAGGTAATGAGACCGCCGCGTTGGTATGCCCGTGGGAATGTCGATTGACAAGATCAGTTCGCCCGGCTCGAGTTGCGTCTCTATTTCAGGCGTATCTCCAGGCGCACGATGAAGATCCGCTAGACAAATAACGCGATCTCTCCTCAGCCCGGCGATCCGTACGTTTGCATCGAGCACCAACAGCGCATTGGCAAGATCGCCGCTGTAAGTCGCTATGCAAATGCCGCTGCCGCCCAGCACTGCGTGAAATCGATTTTGTCCGTCTATAGCGGGGCATCCCGTTCCCGGTTCGCGCTTGTTGCATGGCGTGCCGGGATCGCGAAAATAACCGCAACGGGTCCGCTGAAGGAGGTTGCCACCGAGCGTCGCGAGGTTGCGAACCTGCGGCGATGCGCTCGCGAGAAGCGCCTCAGTGACAACCGGGTACCGAGCGCGCAGGGTAGGATTCATTGCCGCGTCGCTCATTCGCACCAGTGCGCCCAGGCGAAGCGCGCCAGGGACCATTTCGATACCGTCGAGCCCGGGCAGAGCGGTGATGTCTATGATCCGGTCAGGGTTACGCAGATGTTCACCCATCAGTTGCATGAGGTCGGTGCCACCTGCAAAAAAGTCGGTGCCGGCCTCATGCGCCCCATCTGAGCGATGGCGTGCGCGGGTTGCGATGGCGCCAGCAACGCTTGCCGCCTGGACGTATGCGAAGGCCACCATCAGCTGGCCTCCCCACACGCAGACTGGTGGATCGCTGCAACGACGTTTGTGTACGCGCCACAGCGGCAGATATTGCCGCTCATCCATTCGCGAATTTCGCTGGCGCATACGGCATGGCCTTCCGCTATGCAGGCGACGCCGCTCATGATCTGCCCCGGAGTGCAATAGCCACATTGGAACCCGTCATGGGCAATAAATGCTTTCTGCAGCGGGTGAAGCACGCCGTCCTTCGACAAGCCCTCTATCGTGGTGATCGCTTTGCGTTGATTCATGACCGCGAGCGTCAGGCAGGAATTCATCCGGCGCCCATCGATCAACACCGTGCACGCTCCACACCCTCCCAGCCCACAACCCTTTTTTGTCCCCGTCAAATGAAGGTAATCGCGCAACGCGTCGAGCAGGCAGGTGTGCGCATCGAGATTGGCCAGGCGGTGTTCGGCTCCATTGATCGTAAGTACGACGTTGAACTGCCGCCCGTGTTCGTCGCCCAAAGGGGCCAGGTCGACCGTCATACGTTATCCCCTCGCGCGGACGAATTTTCGGCGTGACGCGCCAGCCAGTCGAGTACGGGCTGCAGTGCCGCATCTGAATTCTTTTCGTAGATCAGACCATGACCATTTCCAGTCACGCCATAGTCAGGCAAATGAAGCAGTTCTGCCGCTGCGCCTCCCGCTTTGAGCGCGGCAACAATTGGCGTGCTGGCGGGCGCAAAAGAAGAGGTGTCTCCCGTCACCACCGCAATAGGCAAGTCGGCCAGATGCGCAAGGCGCAGTGCAGCCGGGTCGGCCTGGCGGACGGCCTCAGGTGTTGTTTGCGGCGGATCGAATGTGAGCGGCGCGGCAGTCAATCCCCAGCGCAGAAGACCGATATGGGGAATATCAGCGAAAGGGGGGCCCATCGGTTCGATACTGACTATGGCCTTGACCAGGCGCGGGCGACGATCGGCCGTCAGCCAGCCACTCGGTCCCGACGCCGAATGGGTCAGGAGAATGGCCGGTCCGATCCGGTCAAGCAGGCGGGCCAGCCGGTCTGCATCCATGTTTTCAGACATCGCAAGGTCGGCAGGCAAAGGCCCGTAGCCCGCGATGAACTGGTCCATCGCGGCTTCATCGTCGGGGGCAAAGGGCCATTGCGTATGCTTACCCGAGGGGTCCGCCGGAAAATAGATCTGGCGCCCACCCTCATAAGAAAATGGTGGCCCCATGGGTCCGATGACATCGGTATGAAGCGGCGAGCGGCCATGTCCGGGACGGTCAACAACCAGCGTGACATACCCCGCTTCGACCAGCCGCTGCGCCCACCCTGGACGGCCGTCCGGTGTATCGAGCCATTCGACGCCTTGGAATCCGCCGCCATGCACGAGGACGATCGGCCATTGCCGGGTGACCCGTTCGGGCGCTTCCCATTCCACATACATCGGTCCGCGCTGATACGTGTTCTCGCCGACCCCAATACGTTCTCCCGCGATCCAGAAGTGGCCGCGCGAGACGGTGCGCGAACGGGCGGTTGACCAAGGGGCAAATGACTTGCTCATTAGGAAATCCTGTTAAATCGGAACGACGCGCAAACGCTGAGGCATCAGTTCAGTGAAATGGATGACGTCGGCCATGACGGCAGCCGCTTCCGGCGAGTCGAATGCAGCGTGAACGGCGGCCATATCCCGGAAATTGCATTCGCAAATCACCTGTGTTCCGTTCTGCTCACCGCTCCGAAACAGCGCAGCAACACTTTCCAGTCCGTATTTCGACCAGCTCTTCATTACGAGTGGCAAGTGGTGATCGACGTACCAGTTACGATCAAACCGCGCATCCGGGCCACCCGTATAAATTACGTAGAAGGTAACCGTCGGGTCATCATGCGTTGCGCCTGTCGCAATTTTTTCCATGCGCATACTCCCTGGTTATCAGGTGCGGCATCGCCTTAGGTCATGTCACTGCCGGCAAAAAGAGTGAAGACAGCGCGCCGCGTTCTCAGATCGATGTGCGGCTTACCTTCTCAACCATGGCGGATAAAGTAGCCTCCACATCGAGCCGACGAGACGCTAAGGCCACGGACAACCACGGGTCTCTATGAGTGGCCGGTCGCCAACGCATCCGCCTCCCACGCATCCATGTCGCGCTGAAACGCCGCCAGCTTTTTGCGAGCAATCTCGTAGGCGCGTTCGCCGAGAGGCAGATGGAGTGGAGGATCTTTTGCGTCGACTGCTTTCAAGATCACTGCCACTCCTTTCACGGGGTCGCCCGCCTGTCTTCCATCGTTGGAATCACGATAAGAGCGGAACGGACCCACGATCTCCTTATAAGCGTCGATGTGGTTTTTGGGACCATTCATCGAGCGTCCAAGGAAGTCTGTCCGGAAAGGACCCGGCTCGACAATGATGACTCGAATGCCGAACGACGTCACTTCTTCGGCAAGCGCCTCGGAAAGGCCCTCAACGGCAAATTTGCTCGCGCAGTAATAGCCATTTGCCGCAAATCCGGCAATTCCGGCCCCGGAGGATAGATTGACGATTCGGCCGTTACCCCTGTGACGCAATGCGGGGAGCGCGGCGCGTGTGGTTTCGATCAAACCGAAGACATTGGTCTCGAACATGGGGCGATACTCTTCGGGCGTCGCTTCTTCGACGGCTCCGATAAAGCCGAATCCTGCGTTATTGACAAGAACATCAAGCCCGCCGAATTCTTCTTCAGCAACAGCTACCGCTGCGGCAGCGTCCCCGGTTTTGGTTACGTCGAGCGCGACGGCACGGACTTTCGTCCCATAGCGCGCTTTCAGGGGTGCAAGAGAGTCGCCGTTACGCGCCGTTGCAACCAGGTTATCGCCCCTCGCAAGCACCGAGTCCGCGAGCACCCGGCCGAATCCACTTGAGCAGCCGGTAATAAGCCATGTTTTTGTCATGTCTATATAGAAGTTAGGTATTCACAATGAAGAATTCGATAGCGCTACGGATAGGGTGAAGAATCGTTCAGCCCGTGGCTGGCGCTTCGTCCTGTCATTACCGCTCCGTGGCGTGTAGTGATGATTTCGAATCCGGTAGATCACGAGCACGTCACAACATCCGACAACATAGTGTCGCCGGTTCAATGTTTATCTTCAATTCACTATAATGCACAACGTTCGTTCAATTATGTGGGTGCAGGATATGGAGTGGAGTGATGTCAGAATCTTCCTCGCAGTCTCGCGCTTAGGAACGCTCGGTGCCGCCGCGCGTGCGCTGCGTCTCAGTCATCCGACCATTGGAAGGCGGCTTCGTGCACTTGAAGAGTCCACGGGACAGGTGCTCTTTCAGCGAACAGCAGATGGCTTCGTTTTGACTGAGGAGGGCACCGCTATCGTGCCGCTCGCCGAGCAAATGGAAGAAGGTGCGCTCGGCATGGAGCGTCGTTTGGCCGGTGAGCAGCAGAGGCTGGAAGGAACACTCAGGGTATCCTCGGCCGATTGGTTTGGCGCCTACGTCCTGCCGCCCGTGATCGCCGAATATTCGGGAGAGTATCCCCTCGTTGAGATCGAGGTCCTGACGGGAACGCGACTGTTCAATCTGTCGCAGCGTGAAGCAGACGTCGCTTTCCGCATTGTTCCATTCGAAGGGCCGGATATCGTGCAAAGACAGTTGAACCCGATGCGTTACGGAGTCTACGTATCGATTGCGAGCCCCGATCCCGTGGAAGGCGACGGTGCGGGTAACCGTCTGATCGTGATGGATACATCGACCGGCACATTTCCGGACATCGATTGGCTAAGAAATCGCTTCCCGAATGCCAGCGTCGTATTGCAGTCGAATAATCGCAATGTTCAGGCGCAAATGTGCGGTAGCGGGCTAGGTATCGCTGTGTTGCCGCGACCGGTCGGAGACAAGAACAGCACTATTCGACGACTCGATTTGAGCGAACATCCACCCGATCGGGAAATCTGGATGGGCTACCATCGCGATCTGAGGCGGCTACATCGTCTCCGCGCGTTCGTAGTGCTGGCAATAAAACACCTGGCCAGTTAGTCGACCGGACGGGCAAGCCCGGGCGCGCGGCGTCACCCGCGCTTGGCCAATGGCGCTCGAAACGGTTCTGTCGCAATAAGGATGGTTGGGCGAGCAAGGGCGATATGATAAGTGATGCTTATTTGGCTAACGAGTAAAACTGCTCGGCGGCGTTTGAGCCGGCGCCTTTCATTTGCCCTTTCTTAATCATATGCATGAGTTCGATGCTGCCCAGCACAATGCGCGCACACCGGAAGGTCTTGAATCCAAGCATTGGTTGGGTGCGCCGCTTGATTGCCCGATGATCCTGTTCAATAATGTGTTTAAATACTTGTTTTGGCGGATCTTGATCGGTGTGTCGCGCTGGGCGTTCAGCGTCTCAAGCGCGGCCACATTTGAGCCACTTTTATCGATTGTAATCGTCTCAGGTTCGCCGTTCTTATCGATCGACTTCTCGAATAACGCTGCGCCGCGGCCTTATCGCGATGGGCTCGTAGCAGAAAATCAACCGTGTGGCCGGCCTTGTCCACTGCGCGATAGAAGTACTTCCATTTCCCCTTGATCTTGATATACGTCTCATCGACGCGCCAGCTCCTGCCCACCGCTCGCTTATGCCGGCGGAACGCTTTCTCAAGAACGGGCAGCATTTTGATCGCCCACCGGTGCACCGTCGAGTGATCGACCTCGATGCCGCGCTCCCCCATCATCTCTTCCAGGTTTCGCACACTCAGCCCATAGGCGACATACCAGCGCACGCACATCAACATCACGTCAAGCGGATAGTGAAGGGGTTTCAACACACGCGCTAAGGCTGGCGTCAGGGTCTTTTTCATCGGGTAGCGGTTTCATTTTATCGACCCAAATCATATCGCACCACCTTATTGCGACAGAACCGAGGAAAAGCGATCAAACGTCGGGATTGGACGCAATGAATTTTGCGAACGCCGTGTAAGGCGCATTTGACTTAACGCCATCGGTCATGATCCCGTATGTGTCGTTGCCGCTATCGAGAACATAATACATCGTGGACTGTATGTTATGAGTTTTACGAGCCTGATGAAGGTTTGATAATTGTGTCGTAATGTAGGCGGCCCGATACGACTGCGTCTGTTCGGGTCCCGTGTTCCACTCCGTTATCATGAAGGGCACGCCGTATCGAGCCTTGCAATACGTAGGCAAATCAAATGCCGGGCCCGCGCCGTCAGTACCAATATTAAAGATGTCGCCATAGACTTCGTAGTTGTGCCACGTGGTAATGTCCCATCGCACCTTTGCATATCCGGCTGTGCCGTCGGGTTGAGACCCTTCCCACAGTGCGTCGGCAGCACCGATGTCGGCAGCACAAAAGTTGATACCGCATTTCGCGCTCGGTTGAACAGACTTGACCCCATCGATCATGCCCCGCATGACGCCCCGCATGGCCGGCCAGTTTGCATTGTTGAAGTCGCTCGCTGCGTTACCTGCTTGTTTAAAGTCTTTAATGGTTGAGACCTGCCGCGTCAGCTCGTTTCCGCATTCGTACATTGTCACGCCGTATTGCTTGAGTCGGCTGGCGACGGTCGATCCAACCATATATGCCTGGTTGTACGCAACCTGTTCCCCGCGCAGCACGTTGCCAAAAGCATCCGTCATCCCCTGATTAACAAGCACAAATAACGTGAGGCCGGCCGACTGAAAAGCTTGCGCTAGTGCAGAGACAGCCGCGAGCTGTTTCGGATCGTCGCTGCATCCAACGCGGTAGGTCGAAATGCCCATCCCCTTTAAGATCGCGACGACTTGGGCGGGTGTATATCGATAATCAAAGTGTCCGTTCATTCCGAAAAAGGTTCCGGCAGTCGCAGGCACTGGTATCCGTGGGTCTGTCGCATGTAGCCATCCAGCCGCGCCGACCCCGGACCAAACGTAGAACTGACCGCTGGTGTTCTTGTGCCAGATCATGCCGGCGTACCATAAAAGCAGCGCAACGTTGTAATTGATCCCCGCCACGACGCCTTCTCGATACACAACGCCGTTCGCCACTGTCCAACGTCGACCCTCGGCGTCGTTGATATAGGCCCCCGACGGAATGGTTGTGCCGTTGGGCGATGTGCCTTTCTCCGAACGCGGGTCTAGGCATGCGGACCATCCCGAGCCTGACCACGAATAGAACTTCCCGGATGTATTTTGATGATAAATGGTGCTGCTGTACCACAACATGAGCACAGCGTCGTAGTTAACGCCGGCGGTCGCGCCATTCTTTTTGACCACCCCTCCGATCAATGTCCAAGTTGCGCCGCTGCTATCCGTAATTGACGAGGCCGGAGGCATCGTTGTTCCGTTCGAAGAGCCGCTATTGATCGCCGCGTTCCGCAATGCCGAGACGCTTGCCGCAACGTTCGGACTTGCTCCGCCGCTTCCTATATCAGACCCACCGCCGCAAGCGGTCAATACATATGTACTGCTAAAGGCGACAAGGCCGCCCAGGAATTGACGACGTTTTATCATGGCGAGTTCATCCCTGTCGGCGCTGGCCGACTCTAAATTTTTTCGAGGTGTTTTCTCTCACGTCTTTAAACGACGACATGGTGAGAAAATGATCCGTAATCCTAATTAGTGAAACTGAAGATCGTGCTTTTATGCGTGTTAATTGTTAAGGCGAATAGAAATTTCCCGGCTTAGGGGAGCGTTTCCCAACTTACGCGCGCACTTAAGCCGACCAAGACAAAAAGACAAATCAGGTATTAATTACTTCTCGTCACGCTGATGTACAGGCAAATAATACGACATCATCTGTGCGTCAGCGCACGCTGTTCGATGACATAAGAGGATTTAGCAAAGGGCTGCTTCCGTTGGCAGATTACCGTTCGTAATCTTCCGGAGAATCCATCTTGGAGGGTTTAATCTCACAAAATGTAACTCAAAAGGGAAATTTATGCCGTATACAAAGCGAGACGGGTATAATATACCGATCGTTCGCCGTCAGGGAGGAACACATTGCTCCTCTTCGTGATGGTTCGGTGGACCTCGATATCGGCGCCGGGGGGCAGCATGGGTCCTGAGATCTGCACCGAACAGCTTATGGAGGACGCATTTGTTTGCGCTGGTCGCGCAAACCATTCCATATTGATGGAGAAGGTCACCCTGCAAGCCTATGCCAACGGCAATCATGTGGTGGCGTCTCGGCGCGGGCGCGCCTACGGCCGATAGATGAGATTTTGGCGGCCGCGTATATTGTTCGCCGTGTACCCCTGATCGTACCGGACACTTTGGCCGCCCTCGCGCTTGCGGCAACGTCAAATTATCTCGCGACGGCTCCCCGTATCGTCGCCCTGTGGGGCGTCAAGACCATGAACCTCGGGGTATTTCCTCTGCCGTTCGCTATTCCACCGATGACGATGTTTCAATCGTGGCATCTGCGGCTCTCTTCGGACTTCGCCCATCAGTGGTTGCGCGAGTGTATGGCCGCTATCGCGCGAGACGCTGCTTGAGCATTTCCTGAAGGTTCGGCGCACGACTTCGGTCTAGTCCCGCCGATAACGGATAGATTGGGAACATGCAGATGGTGGTGGTTCAACCGTAAGGCGAGCCTGCCATTGCAGCTTTCAGGCCGATGGCGCCCTTGTTGACAATCGCAAGAAAGGCGGCATTTGCTGCCACTGAGTCTCGGCTCTGTCGAAAGGTTCGGTGTCCCTGTATGAAGGCGGCGGTCCACGTTGCCAGCAGCACATTGGCCGCGAAGTAAGCGTCGGAATCTTCGGCTTCGCGCCCTACGCATTCAGCCAGCGCCGCCGTGACGACATGTGCGATCTCGTCGCGTATTCCTCTGGCGCGGGCCTTGAGGGTTTCGCTGCGCTCGATCGTCGCGATGAAGCCTTGGCTTCGCACGGAAAATTCAACGGCGGGATGTCGTTCGGCGATCAGCCGATGCGCGAGCAGTCGGTACGCTTCGATCGGCGCGACGCCGGGGTCGCGCTGCCGAAGGGCTTCTCGCAATACCTCGCGCGCCTCTTCGTCACGATCGAAGAACATGTCTTCCTTGCGGGGGAAGTGGTTGAACACGGTCATTCGCCCGACGTCGGCCGCTGCCGCGATCTCATCCACCGTCACATCATCGAAGCCCCGCTCCAGGAAGAGGCGCGTAGCGGCATTGGAGATACCTTGCCGCGTGGCGAGGCGCTTACGCGATCGGCGATCAGAGAGCATTGACTTATCGTTTTCTTAAAAATATACTCAGTATATGTTTATATCTAGTATTGTCAATCATGCGGTCGAAATTAAGCTGAGGTTGCCGGTGATTGATCTGACGTTGGGCAGATTGCGCATCGGCGGGCGGCGACCGTGAACAAGCCCCTGGTTGTGATCTACACCGCCATTTGTCTCGATGCGGTCGGGATCGGCTTAATCTTTCCCATCCTGCCGCGGCTGATCGAGGACGTGACCCATGCCGGCAACGTTGCGCCCTATCTCGGCGTCCTGACCGCGCTCTACGCAGCCATGCAATTTGTCTTCGCACCGGTGCTCGGCGCATTGAGCGATCGGCTCGGTCGCCGCCCAGTGCTACTGATCTCTCTCGCCGGGGCGGCCATCAATTACTTGGTGATGGCAGTTGCGCCGTACCTCTGGCTGCTGTTTGTCGGCCGCTCCATCGCCGGACTGACCAGCGCCAATATCTCCGTTGCAACCGCCTACATCACCGACGTTTCGCCGGAAGATACACGCGCGCGGCGCTTCGGCCTGTTCAATGCCATGTTCGGCATTGGCTTCATCGTTGGCCCGGTCCTCGGCGGCGTTCTCGGCGACTACTGGCTTAGGCTCCCGTTCATCGCCGCTGCGGTGCTGAACGCGGGCAATCTGTTGCTCGCGCTATTCGTTCTTCCGGAGTCACGCACGCCAAGCCGCAAGAAGATCGACCTCGCCGCGCTTAATCCGCTGCGCCCATTGCGATGGGTGTTCTCGATGAAGGCCTTGATCCCTGTCGTTGCCACCTTTTTCGTCTTAAGCGCCACGGGCGAAGTGTACGGCGTCTGCTGGGCGCTCTGGGGCAATGACGTGTTCCGGTGGAACGGCCTCTGGATCGGTCTGTCGTTGGGGGCCTTCGGTGTCTGCCAGTCGCTGGCGCAGGCCTTTCTGCCCGGCCCCGCCGTCAAGCTGCTTGGAGAGCGCCGGACCGTGCTGACCGGAATCGCTGGAGCCTGCGTCGCGCTGATCGTCATGGCTTTCGCCACGCAAGGCTGGATGGTCTTCGCGATCATGCCGGTCTTTGCCCTCGCGGGCATCGGAACTCCAGCACTGCAGTCCCTTTCTACGCGCCTCGTCGACGACAGCCGGCAGGGCCAGTTGCAGGGAGTCCTGGCGTCGGCCGTCAGCCTTGCATCAATCGTCGGGCCGCTCGTGTTCTCGACCTTCTACTTCGTCGTTCGCGAACACTGGCCGGGGGCGATCTGGCTCTCGGCGGTGGTCGTCAACGCGCTCGCTATCCCCCTCGTGCTCGGCTTGGGGTTTCAAACCGAAAGGAAAACCGCATGAAAGCAGCTCAGTTCAGTGAATATGGAGGCCCGGAGGTCGTTCAGGTTGTCAACGTCGATGAGCCGCACGCCGGTCCCGGGCAAGTCCGGATCGCGGTCCGGGCTGCCGGGGTAAATCCCTCGGACTGGAAACGTCGGGACGGACAATACCGCGCGTTCGAGGAGGTGACTTTTCCCTCGGGCTTTGGCGTCGAGGCGTCGGGCGTTGTGGATGAGGTCGGGCCGGGTGTTTCCAACGTCGCGATCGGAGACGCCGTCTTCGGCTTCGGCGAGAACACGATGGCGCAATATGCGGTTCTCACGCATTGGGCTCAAAAGCCAGAAGATCTGTCGTTCGACGTGGCGGCCGGGCTTCCGGTGATCGTCGACACGGCGACGCGCGCCCTCGATGAAGTTGGCGTGAAAGCCGGTCAAACGCTGCTTGTCAGCGGCGCCGCGGGCGGAATTGGTTCGGCCGTTCTCCAGCTCGCGCGCCTGCGCGGGATCAACGTCATTGGTACGGCGAGCGCGCCGAAGCATGACTATCTGCGCGACCTCGGCGCCATCCCCACGACCTACGGATCAGGACTGGCGGAACGTGTCAGGACGCTTGCGCCGCAGGGCGTCGGCGCCGCCCTCGATCTCGTCGGTTCGGGGGTTATCCCGGAATTGATCGAGATCGTCGGCGATCCTTCACATGTCCTCTCCGTCGCAGATTTCTCGGCCGAGCAATATGGCGCGAAGTTTTCTCATGGGCCTCCAAAGGACCCGGAAAAGATTTTCGCTGATGTGGCACAACTTTGTTCAGAGGGCCTTTTCCGCTTACGTGTGGAACAGACCTATCCGCTTGAGCAAACTGCGGAGGCGCAAGAAGTCAGTGCCAAAGGGCGGGTTACAGGCAAGCTCATTATTTTCATCGACGGCTAGCTGGGCTTTAACGCGCAATTATTTTCGGGTTCGGCAGATTGGGGTTAAGGCGCAGTGGAACGGAAACTGGATTAAGCCTTTTCATGAGTCGGTGACTGCCGGATCTCGTAGGGGTCGCATTCGCGCTTGGCCACGGCATCGGGCATCGAAAACGAATACCGCCCCAGCATGTTAATGTGGCTCGTTCAACAGCGGCGACAGTCGTGCCATGTCTGCTTCCTTGAACACGTAACCTTTTCCCCGCAATTGGTTTTAGGCGGCTTCGCCTCTAAGTAGATCGTGTTCCACAACACAACCATTCGTGCACGCTCGCGATAAGCCGTCTTATCGCAATGGCCCGACTTCCCGCCTGAATTTGCAAATGTGAAAACGGTCGCTCTTTTTGCAGGACGACGCAGTACCGGGTCGCGGCCTCATCTTCAAATGTGTGCCGGTGCGATGGCCGGAAGTGCTGCAACAAGCCGCCATACGGTATTCGCGCTCTTCAACCTTCACCGGCTGTTGACTGAGCGCCTCATCTTTGATGCGAACCAAAAGTGGCGATAGGCAGTAGGGGGTTGTGGTGCTGACGCGGCACATGGCACATGGCGCACGACACTGTATTGCCCAGAATGGCGTGTCCCGAGCGGCGCTCCTCACCGATAAGTCAGCGTCGGCATATAGCAGTTCCGTATGCAAATGCGCATATATCGCGACCAGCCAGCGTCGTGGACAATTTCGTGAGAAGCAGATGAGTTCTGGCGGCGTTCCGACACATTTGATGTAACTCCGATGCACCCCGGTTTCGAAGGCGCAGCGAGCGTCTATCAAAATCCATGTCTGGATCAAAGCGATCACATGGCATGAAAGGTGATGACATCGAGCAACGGCACGCTTGAATACTTGATTCCAAAAAAATATGGCTGTTGAGATGTCGAATACCTCGAGCACCGCGATCGCCACAAGCAGTACCAAACCCTCGCCTTTCAAGCGCATTTTGGTTCGAGCAGTCACCATCTACTCCCAGCGAACTCTATTAGCTAGCCGGCACCAATCGCTTTGCGCTCGCCTTTTCACATGTAATGCAATCAGTCATGGGGCGATCAACGTCGGTTAGGAGTCCAATCATCTTTCACACCCAACCGGCACTTTTGAGCCTCCAGTAAAGGGTAGCGCAACCAGTCACCGTGACAAATAAGGTCACGGGGTAACCCCACATAGTTTTCAACTCCGGCATCCATTCAAAATTCATCCCGTACATACTAAATATCAAAGTTGGCACGGCAAGTATTGCCGCCCAGCCCGCGAGTCGCTTGACCACTTCGTTCTGCCTGACGGACACAAGGGCTAAGTTGACATGCATAGCGTTTGTCAGCATCTCGCGCATATCTTCAGTCGTGGTGATTACCTGATGCGCATGATCCTGGACATCGCGTACGTAGGCGCGCAAATCTTTTGGAATAGTGTCCTCGTGGAACCGAATCAGTTGATTGCATATGTCGTCCATCGGAATGGCGGCATTGCGTAACTTAAGTAGATGACGCCGGAGGTCATACAATTTCTCAACCGCCGCCTGGTCGAAATCGGATGTGAACATGTCCGCCTCGAGCGCATCGAACTGTTCTTCGAACTGACTGACAATTGGGCGGTAGTTGTCGACGACAAAATCAAGCACGGAATACAGCGCATACCCGGGGCCCTTGCTAAGCAGCTTTGGATTTTCCTCGACGCGTGTGCGAATAGCAGCGTAGCTTGAAGAAGCGCCGTGCCTGACTGTCACGAGAAAATTCTTTCCCACAAAAAGGTGGGTTTCGCCGTACTGCACTTCACCATCCACCAATTGTGCGGTTTTGATGACAATGAAAAGCGAATCGCCATACACCTCGATTTTGGGACGCTGGTGGGCGGTGAGTGCATCCTCGATTGCGAGGTCATGCAAGCCAAACTCTTCCTGAATCTTTCGCAAGAAAGTGTCATCAGGCTGCCAGAGGCCAACCCAGACGAAAGTGTCAGGTTCTTTTACAACCTCACTGATATCGTCGATGGTGACGTCGCTTAAACGCTTACCTGCTCGGTAAGCAACGCTGTTGACGACCATGGCCATCGGTTTCTCCTTTACATCGTCTCGTTTCATTTGGGGGATCACTGAAGGTTTAGTTAAGGCGCTCAAAGAATCGAGATTGACGGCTCCTGATAGTACATGTCCAACAGCCAATCTGTCCTTGGTGATGGAAGCCTCTATCCTGTTGCCGCGTTTGGCGATCGCTTGGTCTGGCTGATCTTTATTGTTGCTTCCTATGCGCATATCGAAGCGCTCATCCGCCACCCACCGAGTCGGACGCGCCCGGTCGGGCTCATGACGGCAAGCAGCGAGACGCTACGGCTCGGGCGTCGAAAAAATCAGCAGCGTACGCGCTAGCGCTCTTCAACGCACCGGTGATCGGCGTAATCAATCTGTATTAATCCGCGAGGCTGAGCGCTAGCGGATCTTCGGGGCGCTGGCGAAGAAGCGTCCACGGCAAGCCGTCGTTATGATCCGGCGAACAGTTTTTTTTCCGAAGCAGAGGTCGTGGCGCTCGCGCAGTTTTCGCAACCCAGCGTGGGACCAACCTTGCTGTAGCTACTTTTTCAGTATTACCTTGTAAATGCCCATCCATGCAATAACGATCTAAAGAAGCGCCGTTTGCCGCCGTAGACCATTGATGTAGCAGTGCACCCCGCCCAAAAAGTAGGCCACGCAATGCCAATCAAATCTAGGAAATTAAATAGATGAAACCGTTTTCGCTACAGGGTAATCGCGGCGCTGGCTTTATTCCCGAAGGGGGCGCCAAAGCCCACGCCAAGACTACAGTCAAGGCCGCCGGCAGGAGCGGCCGGTCGTTGTCCGTCGGGGCGTCGCTTCGTGTGGCGTTTTCGCTGCTGCTAGTCGGCACGCTCGCCATTGGCGTGATCGCGTTGACACAGATCAACCGCCTTAACAGTTCAACCGATTCGATTTATCGCGAGGGTTATGTCGCTAACCGTGCTGTCGAAGAACTACGCAGCGCCGTGCTGCGCGCGAGCCGCTCGCAAAAGATGCTGATTACGGCGACGACTGCGAAGGAACGCGACGAACTCGGCACCGACATCGAGCACGCGCTCGCCGATATCGGTCGGGAGCAACAGGACCTGCAAGGGTACGCAGACCCGTCGGGCGACCAGAAGCGTCTGGCGTCCGGCGTTGGGGCCTGGAGCGCCGATCTGCGGGCCTTTGTGAAGTTGGTGAAGGAACAGCCGCTCGATCTGTCGCAGATGAACTGGCAAGTGGGTATCCAGGACGTCTCGCTGCTGGTGGCGACGGGAAAACTCGAAAAGCTCGTCAATGTGCTCATCGAGCAACGTGGCGTCGCGGCGAAAGCGACCATCGATTCGGCGGCGTCCATCTATCACGCATCTTTTGTGATGGTGGCCGCGTTGACCCTGTTGCTGATCGTACTAGCGGTCTCGGTCAGCGAATGGGTCGTGCGGCGGCTTGCCAAACAACTTGGCGGCGAACCCGTCTACGCGGTGGAAATCGCGAGCCGGATCGCCGCAGGCGATCTGTCCAACCAAATTGCGCTCGCCAAACGCGATAACACTAGCTTGCTCCATGCGCTCTCGGGCATGCAGCATGATTTATCAACGACAGTCGGCGAAATCGCGGCCAGCGCGGAAGCGATCGCATCGGCGTCCAACGAAATCTCGCAGGGCAATGTGGATTTGTCGCAGCGCACGGAACAGCAGGCGGTCGCGCTTGAAAGGACGGCTTCGAGCATGGAGGAATTGACGTCCACCGTACGCCAAAACGCTGATAACGCGAAGCAGGCGAGCGCGCTGGCTTACAACGCATCGGAGATTGCGGAGAAGGGGGGCGTGGTGGTCGGACGAGTGGTGGCGACCATGGAGCAGATCAATTCGAGCGCGAAGAGCATTGGCGACATCATCGGGGTGATCGAAGGCATTGCATTCCAGACGAATATTCTTGCGCTCAACGCTGCCGTGGAGGCGGCACGGGCAGGTGAAGAGGGGCGTGGATTCGCGGTCGTCGCGGGGGAAGTGCGAAACCTCGCGCAACGTTCGTCGGCCGCGGCGAAGGAGATTAAGGGCTTGATCCATGCATCGGTCGCGCGTGTTTCCGATGGCTCGACCTTCGCTCACGAAGCTGGCGCGACTATGGAAGAAGTCGTGAAGGCGGTCAAGCGCGTGACGGACATCATGGAGGAAATTTCGGCGGCATCTGCGGAGCAGAGCAGCGGCCTTGAGGAAATCAATCACGCCGTTACGCAGATGGACGCGGGCACGCAGCAAAACGCGGCGCTGGTCGAGCAGGCGACTGCAGCGGCGCAGTCGCTCGACGACCAAGCCCATGCATTGAAACATCTGGTCGGAAAGTTTCAACTCGTTTGATGTTGTGTGCGGCTGTTTTCCTGAGCCTAGAGGATGCTGCGGGTGTCGCGGTAAAGTGGCGGAGCGCGCAACAGCGATGTGTTGCGGATAGCTTACCTGACCAACGAATTTGGAACCGCTTTTGTCGGTAATTACCGTTTCGGCTACGCTTTTTCGCGGGTCAATCTGTGTCGTGGGGTAGTGATCTTTCGTGGCAATTTTTGGCGGTTAGTGTACGGACCGTACTTATCGGGATGCCTCGAACCTCACACCATTTGAATCAGAAAAATGTGGTAATCGCGACAGGGGCGACTCTGTCGCCTTGCTCGAACGGCTATCACAGGCGAGGCTAGCATCGCCATTGCCGGCGCGACCAGCTCAGGCAATCGACGTGCACTGTTGCTGCGCCTCTCGTCGTGATTTACATCGGTTGAGCAAAATGGACGGACCTTATCACGGCTTCGTTATCGCCCGTCGGAATGCCTTGAGTGTCTCGGCGCTTACATAATGCTCTATGCCTTCGGCATCGAGCCGAGCCGTTTCCGCACTCACGCCTAGCGATCGAAGAAAGTCCTCGACGATCTGATGGCGCACTCGGCTTCGGTGCGCGACCTCACGACCTGCATCGGTCAGAAAAACGCCTCGATAGGGCTTCCGAGAGATCAGACCCTTCTCCGACAAACGGGCAAGCATCTTAGCGACGGTCGGCTGCGCTACGCCGAGCCGCGCAGCGATGTCAACCTGCCGCGCCTCATGGCCGTCATCGATTAAATCGGCTATCAGCTCGACATAGTCCTCGACCAAAGCCATCCGACTCGCCTCACGCGTCTGGCGGAACGCTTCCGAATGCCTATCGGCGTCAATCAGCGGTTTCTCACGCGGCGCAAACTGACGCATATGTTTGGTGTCCTTGCCGATGTTTTTGATTTGCCAATGCAACGTCTTTTAGCTTTTATAGCACATGCTTAAATTTCTTCACCAAGGGCTAACCCCACATTGGCGAATCCGTGCCCTCGGTGAGATATGGATCGGCCGGCCCGAGGTGCGACTCGCTTCGCTAAATAAGTATAGCAAAGGGTATATAGTAGAGACATATCGTAGAAACGGCGGTCGCCGGCAACTTTGCGAAATTCATCGGGAAACTTAAATGTCAGATCCGAGGAGCACTTCGAATTCCCGATCCGCCTGGAAATTTTCCAGGCCGGACGAGGATTTTCAGCCAAGTCTGCGCGAAGTTAATGCTTCGATCCACGTGCCCCAGGGCGGCCATTGGATAAGGCGGTTGCTTGCATTCATGGGTCCCGGTTATATGATCTCGGTCGGCTACATGGATCCCGGCAATTGGGCGACTGATTTAGCTGGTGGCGCGCAGTTTGGTTACACCCTGCTTTCGGTCATTCTGCTGTCGAATTTGATGGCAATTTTGTTGCAGGCGCTATCGGCGCGGCTTGGTATTGTGACGGGGCGCGACCTTGCTCAGGCGTGCCGCGACCATTATTCGCGCCCTGTCAACATCATGCTCTGGCTTGCGTGTGAAATTGCGATTGTTGCGTGTGATCTGGCGGAAGTCATTGGTACGGCCATCGCATTGCAGTTGTTGTTCGGCATCCCCCTTGTAGCCGGAGCACTGCTCACCGCACTCGATGCTTTTCTATTGTTGCTGTTGATGAACAGAGGCTTTCGGTTTCTCGAGGCTTTTGTCATTGCCCTTCTGGTTGTGATTGCGGTCTGCTTCGGCATTCAAATCTTTGCGGCGGCACCCCCGGTCGCGGCGGTACTGCACGGTTTCATTCCGAAAGCCGAGATCGTGACCAATCACGAGATGCTCTACGTGGCGATCGGCATTATCGGCGCCACGGTGATGCCGCATAACCTTTATCTTCATTCATCGATCGTGCAGACCCGGTCCTACGAACGAAACGATGCTGGTCGGCGCGACGCAATCAAGTGGGCCGTGGCCGATAGCACGATTGCGCTTATGCTCGCTTTGTTTATAAACGCGGCGATCCTTATTGTGGCCGCTGCGGCCTTTCATGGCAGCGGACATACCGACGTCGCTGAGATTGGCCAGGCATTCAAGCTGTTGTCCCCGCTCCTGGGCCTTGGAATCGCGTCGACCCTCTTCGCAATCGCGCTGCTTGCATCGGGTATCAATTCGACGGTGACCGCGACGCTGGCAGGACAGATTGTGATGGAAGGTTTCTTGCGCCTTCGCATCCCGAACTGGGCTCGCCGTTTGCTTACCCGCGGCATCGCCATCGTTCCTGTAGTGATAGTCACCGCAATTTATGGTGAAAAGGGCACTGCTCAACTCCTCGTATTAAGCCAAGTCGTTCTATCGATGCAACTGCCGTTCGCGATCATTCCACTCGTACGGTTCGTAACCGATCGACAAAAGATGGGGAAGTTTGTGGTCCCCAAGTTGATCACAGCTTTGTCATGGGCCGTAGGCGGAATCATCCTTGTCTTGAACTTCAAGTTGTTATATGACACGTTATTAAGTTGATGAATATTGAAGACGTTCGACGCCAGACCTCATTCGGGTCATTAGACAAAGCGCGAGGCGGCTATCACAACACATTCATGCCGAAAGCCCGGGCGTCTGGTGATGAGCGATCGCATATTGACTCCAGCCGAGGACCTCTATTAATTTTGGCATGCATGTGCGGTGCGTGGGCGTTGTCTTTACTTCAAAAAGAAACGGGCTACCGTCCATTTTTGAGAACATGCGCAACGCGATCGCCAAGCGGAAACCTATGGGCCGTTCCGGTAGGGCGGTCACGGGTTTCGGTCCGTCGATCGCCAACGACCGGAATCGCTAGCCACATTCACGGCAATGTGCAGTCGCAGCGCACGTCGTGCCTCCTTGCATACCTGCAGCACAGCAACCAGAGAATCATCAACACGACGGCGCGACCCAGCCAAAATGATTCAGACGCGCTCAACCTAGAATATTTTTTCGCCTGACTGCATCCGACCCGATTCTTCGCGTGTAGTACCAGCAACCGCCCCTTATGCGGTTGATTCTCAACCCGCCACACCCACGCGTTGCTCTTGTCGGAGAAAGAACATGAATCATCACTCGTTGCTCCAGTCATCCGTTGCCGTCACGCTAGTCGCCGCAGGGCTGCTTTCCGGTTGCAGCGCGATGGACACACACTCACCGAGCTTTTCGCAAGATTCTTTGCCCGACTCCGTTAAAGTCCCTGCAGGGCATAAAGTCGCGATGGAAACCGTGGGCATGGGCGAAATAACCTACGAGTGTAAGGACAAGGCCAATGCTCCCGGCACCGTGGAATGGACGTTTATCGGGCCCAAGGCCGCGTTGAAAGATCGGTCCGGCAAGCAGGTCGGCACCTACTATGGGCCGCCCGCAACGTGGGAGGCGAAGGACGGGTCCAAACTGACCGGCACGCAGCAGGCAATCGCTCCGTCCGGCCCGGGGAACCTGCCGTTTCAGTTGGTCAAGGCGAACCCCGCCACGGGTACGGGCGCGATGAGCGGCGTGGCGTATATCCAGCGCGTCGCGCTCACCGGCGGCGTTGCGCCGAAGTCCCCCTGCGCCGCTGAAACACGCGGCCGTCGCGACACAGTTGCCTACCAGGCAGACTACATTTTCTGGAAGGCAGAATAAGCCAGCAGCCCGTAATCGAAAGCATCGTGTAATATCCGATTGCGATGCTTTCTTTTATTCGACCTGCCTAAATCATCATCCATGCCTATACCGGTGACCGAGTTTGATTACGAAGCAGCCGTTACAGGGTGCGCCGCCGGAAACCACGAAGCGTTGCATCGCTTATATGAACAGGAAGGCGCCCGACTGCTCGGCGTCGCGCATAGGTTGGTTCGAGACATGGCGTTGGCAGAAGACGTTGTCCACGACGCCTTCGTCAATATATGGACGCATGCGGGCACCTTCAATGTGACTAAAGGTGCCGCGCGGGGCTGGATGTATAGCATTACGCGGCATCTCGCGTTCAATTCGATCCGAAAGCATCGCCGGGAAATCGAGGTCGATGAGAGCACTAAAGTCGCCATCGATGCGCGCGAATCGCTCGAAGCATGGCATGACATCACCGATGCCTTTGTCTGGAAGAGCAGTGCAGGGCGCATTGGTCCCTGTCTCGAGCGGCTTGAACCCGTCAGGCGAAACTGCATTTTGCACGCGTATGTTGATGGACTCTCGCACAGCGAAATTGCCAGTCGCGTCGGCGCGCCCTTAGGCACGGTCAAGGCTTGGATCAAGCGCAGCCTCCAAGCCTTGAAGGAGTGCCTCGCGTGAGCATTGACACTTCTTCCTCCGATGGTCCTGACCTCGATGAATTGGCGGGCGAGTATGTTCTGGGCACCTTATCGACGGCGCAGCACGAAGATGTCAGCAAGCGAATGCTCACCGACCCGGCGTTACGCGCTGCGGTGCAAGAGTGGGAAGCGCGCCTGCTGCCGCTTACGTCGATGACTGATCCTGTCGAACCCTCGACACGGCTGTGGCACCGCATCGAGCGCAGCGTCGATTTCGTCGAGCATGAGGCTGCTGCGCGCACTACCGTGCCTGCATCCCAAACCAGCCGACTGACCCTCTGGCGCGACCTGATGTTCTGGCGCGGCATGTCAGCCGCAGGTTTCGCTGTTGCCGCAATTTTCGGCTCGCTGCTGCTGATACGGCAGAACACGCCGCCGACAGTACCCAAATACATGGTCGTGCTGGTCGCGCCGCAAGACAAGGCGCCGGGCTGGGTCATTCAGGTGAGCGCAGATCGCGAACTACAACTGATTCCGTTGGGAAGCGTCGAGCTGCCGAGCGATCGCGCGTTGCAGTTCTGGACCAAGGGCGACGGCTGGAGTGCGCCGATATCGCTGGGTATGGTCAAGCAAGGCGCGACTTTGCGCGTCCCGGTGAGCAAGTTGCCATCGGTGCAAAAAAATCAGTTGTTCGAGCTCACGCTGGAGCCGCTTTCGGGTTCTCCAACGGGACGACCGTCCGGGCCTGTGGAGTTTATCGGCAGGGCCGCTCAAATAATGTAGCCTGGAGGAGGTGTTAATTTGACGGCTATGGCGTTGATATCATCGGCAGTAACAATGTGTTCTACCCGCCTACGAAAAAGGACTTTTCAAGTTGAGCCAGCGCGATTCTTTCCGCGCTCGAAACACGGCTTGCAATGCCTAGAAATCCACCTGCAGCCTCGGCAATTGCCCGAGCTCAAGTCGCAGCGTTGCGCCGCTTGCCGTCACCGAAATATTGCGGGAGTCGGACCAAAAACGCTTTAAGGCTTACGTGAGATTTCCGTGGACCTGTAACACGTTAATTGGGACGTTTAGGGTTATATGGTCGTTCACGCCTAGAAGCCGTCGAACGTCCTGAACGGCAGCTTCTCTATGTAAATGCCGGTCCACGCTGCCGCTGAGTGTTATCCAACCGTTTTCCACATAGACCCCGACCGCGTCGGAGGAACGGAGACGTCCCAGGCCAGCCGATTTACGATCGCCGCTGCAATGTCGTCGTCCCTGCGCTTCGCGTCAAAGGCAAGGTGGACTTGGATGTTGTCCGCAACCGCCTCGACACCCTTCAGGCGCAGCGCAGCCGCATCGGAGGGATGTTTTTCCGCAAACGATGCAACGTGCCGGTCAACGTGACGATGCTGGCTGCCGTAACGCCGACATATGCAGCGGTGACGCTCGGTTCCTAGGCAAGTTCGGGTAGAACAGCCTTTTGTAGCTCGCTGTCATTGACTATGAACGCCATGATGTCTCCGGGACCGATCAGGAATGCTTGGAGAATGCAATAAATGATGTTGCTGATGATAGAAGCCGTCGTGCGGTTTCGATAGAGTCGGAAACTACTCAACACATAGCAGCATGCCGCGTGGACGCCAACTAGGGATTGTCGGACGCCGGCGACCAAAGACCGCATCGCCAATGTCTGCATTCGTTGACCCAGGTCAAGCCGAACCTCGTCGGCAAGTCTACACTCTGATCGTTAGAAAGCTCGTTTTCGCGCAAAAGGGGATTGACGTTGAGAGCATTCTTGTATCACGGACCCGGCGGAAGAAGCTCTCCAGAGTGGAAGGCGGGGAAGAGCATACCAAGCCGCCGGACATTTCCCGAGATGTGATCGACCACGCGATATTTCGAAAGGCTTCCGCTCTTTTTGCAGGCGGCTGAGCAAAAGGCAGAAATGTTCGTGACAAAGCGATCAAAGTGTTCGACGGCACCGGTGCTGTCATCCACACCGCCGTTGTAGCATCGATCTCTCGGATACTGGTTGCCGCCCTCGGCATCGGTATCCTTTGCCGTTAGCTGCTGTGGCCGGCTTTTTTATTAATTGCCTCTGCCTCACCCAAAGATGGCGGCATGAAAGAATGTGTTGCTAATTGATGTGAGTAAGCGGGGGATAACTTGTGTATTTAAGGGTTTCGATGGACATGGCTGACCGTACGGAGACGCGGCGGCAGATGACTCGTTTCGCGTTGCGAAAGGCCCTATCGGATTCCGCTGCCTTACGGTTCCAAGTGTGTCGGCGTGACAGCTCGATCGGCGACTGTCCCCAAGATGCGTCGCACTCGATCAAAGTCAACAGGCTTGACTAGGTAATGATCGATTCCAGCCTTCAACCCAAGCTGTCGATCTGTTTCGTGGCCATATCCAGTAATTGCGACAAGAACCGTGTGGTCGAGGCTCGGTTGTTCTCTGATCCGCGATGCAACCTCGTAGCCGTTAAGCCCGGGCAAGCCTATGTCGAGAAGCACTACGTCAGGTCGAAATTCGGAGGCGGCTCGAAGTGCGCTATTGCCATCGTGCTCCGTCCTCACGGCATGCCCGAGCATTCCCACCAGCATCGCCATACTCTCTGCCGTGTCGACGTTGTCATCCACTACGAGAATACGCAATGCGGTCGATGATTCGATACTTGATTCGGTCACCGGCAACGCGAGCTTTGCTGACGATATTGCGATGGGCATGCGTATCACAAATTCCGTCCCTTCGTTCAAGACGCTATGAACGGCGATGATCCCATCGTGCATTTCCACGATACGTTTTACCAACGCAAGGCCGATCCCCAGTCCACCGCGGGAGCGTGCAAGGGACCGTTCTGCTTGTGTGAAGAGTTCGTAAATATGAGGTAGTAATTCCTGAGCTATGCCGACGCCGCTATCTTTTATGCGCACGACGCAATACGTCTCCTCAACCTCGACCGACAATGCTATTGTGCCGCCTTCATCCGTGTATTTGGCCGCGTTTGCTAGAAGGTTGACCATCGCCTGTTCGAGCCGCGATGCATCTCCGTTGATCCATATTAGGTTCTCGCCAAGCGACACCGAGACTATGTGGCGCCGTTGTTCAATCAGCGGTTGAGTTGTCTCGAGGGCTCGACCCAAGATTTCCTGGATGGTCACGCGCTCAATCCTCAAGCGCACCCGTCCGGTCGTAATCCTCGACACTTCGACCAAATCATCGACCAGTCGCGTCAACTGAACGAGTTGCCGCTCGATGATGACGCACGCACGGTCCATTGTTGCGTCTTTGATTTCGTGGTGGCGCAGGAGCCGGACAGCGTTGGTGATAGGAGCAAGGGGGTTGCGGAGCTCATGGCTGAGCATCGCAAGAAACTCATCCTTCTTATGGTGCAATTCTGTAAGCGCTGCTGCCTGCTGCTTCAGAACGTCTTGCATGCGCAATCGATCGCTGATATCACGGATATTGCATTGAGCGATCGGCTGGCCGGCGACCAAGTAAACATTACTGATGAATTCCACCTCGGCCGGCTTTCCTGCAATGGTCTTCAGCGGGAGACTATCGTAACGGACATACCCGTATTGCTGCAGATGCGTGTAGGTGGCCTGACTTGCTTCTTTGTCGGCAAAGAACCCGATTTCCCAGAGCTCTTTCCCGACCAGCGCACCGTGGGAATAACCAAGAAGATCAGCGATGTAGCGATTGGCATCGACGATGACAAGCGTCTGAGCATCAAGAATGAGGATGCCGTCTTTGGCCGTCTCGAACAGTCGTCGATAACGCAATTCAGAGTCTCGTAATGCGCGCTCCGCCGTCTGACGTTCCGAGACGTCTTCAATAATCACTAAAATCAGATCTTCTGTCTGGCCGAACAAGCTGAGAGCCGTGGCACTCACTTGCATCGTGCGTTTGCCTAGGGAGGGAAAGAAATCCTCGACGAGACAGCGTCGGCTCCCCGGCTGGCCTTGTATAAGCCCCTCCAAAACCCCGGCAACATCGATTTTGGCCCACTGACCGTTTCCTAATGCATCTAGCTTGACCCCGAGCGTCTCTGCAGCCGTGACACCGAAGGTATGATAAAAATCAGGGTTTGCTGCATTAATGCTTAGATCAGTATTCAAAACCAAAAGCGGGAAAGGTAGCGAATCGATTACGCTCTGCGCCGCGCTGTGTTTTTCCGCGAAAATAGAATTTTGATTTCTTGACCGGATCTCCTCTGCAAAGACTAAAAGTCCCGTGGCTACCCCTTGAGGCGGGTTCAAATCGATTGCGCTGCCAATCACGTATTTTGACAAGCCGCTCTTGGTCGAAACTGCTCCACCGATCGACCGCGAATTGCATTCTGGTGAAATCTTCCTGGAGATTTCGAACAACCCCACAGGGTCATTTTCCGTTGCAAAAACGTGCTGCAGTGTTCTACCGCGCGCGTCTGCAACACTCCACTCAGTCAGGCTCTCTGCTTGCGCGTTCATCCAAAGCACACGTCCCGTAACGTCAACAGTAATAACCGAATCGAACGGGATTAGGTCGGGATGCCCCGGTCTCCCGAAGTCATAGGCCACCGGCGGCTGACGATCTATGTTCATTCAAAATTCCATAATGTGTTGCCGCGCGGGTGCCATTGACCCGTAGCTCGTTAAAAAACACGGCGATGCAAGTAGCAAAGGATTGACTGCCACGCTATTGTGCTGCGCGTGTAAATGAGGTGGTGTACCAAGCGCGCTCAACGCAGGAACACTAAGGGTGATGCGCCAATTGCTGTTCGAGTCCTAATGGAGAGCAGCGGATGTATGTATTCGGTAGACGCCGTAAAGTTTGATGTGATGTTGCGGCCGACTAATGCATTCTGCATCAAGTTATATTCCCTTTCAAATGTATTCACAAGAAATAATGTGTATCTGATGTGCCCTTGTTTCGAATGAAATGGTGTTTCGATAAAGCGCTGGTTGCAACATTGTTTGCGTGCCTTTTAGTGTCCAAGTTTCAATGCAGATTTATTCCAGAACTCGCAACCGCGGGCCAGGGCCGACTGACGCATCGCTACCTGTACAGGACCCCTGTGTGCTGGCAGTTGACGAAATCATAAGCGGAAGCAATCATCGCCTTTTTCGCTCTATCCGATGACCTGCCGGATTCGAAAGCGTATATCCCTCTAATCTCCTGATTTGCCGAATTTCTGCTATTTAAACCCTTAAAGGTTTTTTACCTATTCGCAGACGCGCCGGTCGCGCGTCCAGACCCACATGGTGCGCTTCCAATGCGACGTCGTATGTGCTTTCAGACGCGACGTGTCGGCGCCGCCGATCGGAATCTTCCGTCGAATACCAAGGCAGGCCGGCTTCAAAAATAAGGCTGATAGCGGTTGCATGGTCACCGCAGGACTTCCGGCAATAAATTCTGTTGAGGCATCTGCTGAATAAAATAAATCGGCAGCGACACCTGCGGAACAACTAGGCGAAAGCCACAATCAGTCCTAGTTACCACATGCGAATTGAGATCGGCAATAAATACTGAAAAAGTAGCACGTTAGGTTAATCGCTGATCCGAGGACAGGGCCATGAACACTACAAATGATTCCGCCAACTCAATCCGGGAAATCAACCTTTCGTACGTTCTGCTTGCGCAGAAAATGCTACGTTTGGACCGTGCGGGAAGCGAGGTGCGACTCGGCGTGACAGGACGTGTGGCGGATATTCTTGTTGACTTGACGATGGCTCAGACTGTAAAGCTCTCTACAGCGCCTCACCTGCTCTGCGCTTTTCGGTTCGATGAACAGTCCATATTATCGTCGCTGCTTCGTGCGGATGAGCAGATCAAAGTTACGCCTGCGGAGTCAAAACTGCCGTTTGCCGTAAGCCGAGGGGCAGCGTTGTCCGTGTGAATAGTTTCGAATGATGTCGAGGCCAACGCGGGGATGTGATGGATGACGAGTTGCCATTGTTTCGTGATGCCGAGCTGAGCGCGCAGGCAGTCGTTCTGCTCAAACCGTCATCTCGATTCGCGTTGCGCAGAGAAAAAGCTTACCGCGAGAGCTCCCGGTTGATTCGCTTGAGCGGGAAGCGGCCGTGCTCGGGTTAGCCAAAGACATTGAGCGGCTGTTAGCAGGCGAGAGCGATCAATCCCAGTGTTAAACGTCGTGGCCGGCAGCCCGGGGCGTGCAATAGAGGCGACAGAGGTCCGGCGTAGTTTGGGCGGGTCGGACCTCGACGCGCGCAGGAACGACAGGCTAGTACTGGGGTGCGACCGTTTTCGGCCTCCATCAAAGCTTTCTCGCCGTCGTCCGCCGGGCCAGCCGGCGGCATCGCCTCATTGTCCGAGGTTGGGGCATTTGCTGCGTTGCACGGGTGTGACCTGCTTACATGATGTGGCGAGCCAGGATGCGTTTTGACGATCCGGCTGCCGCGTCATAAGATGCCGCGAGGGAATGAAGCATTGACAGCGCATGCGCAGAAAAACCTGCGTGGCAGCGATTCAAAGGCTCAGACATATGTGGACACGCCGAGCCTCAAAGGCCCGGCATAGGCACAGAGTTGCCGACTTACACCAGAATGAAACAATCAAAAAGAAGCTGGGATTTTCAAGGCTAAGGCTTCGTCCGCCCCGAGAAGCGCCGCACGGATTTCACCTGCTTTGAATAGCTCTATTGACAGCGACAAAAGTTTTTTACTCGACGGATTCGAATTCGGCAAGCGATCGACATCGAGAAGCAGGCGCTCAACGTCCTCGCGCAGGCCGTCTGAATAACTTCCGGCCGTTGTTTCGGCTTCGGCCAAGCGTGAGAGCGACGCCAAGACAACGCGCAAGTCCGCGGCATGAAGGGGAATAATCGGATTGGTCATAATTTATCGTAGGAGGGCGGTTTCAAACTTGAAGTGCGACATGGGCAATGAGATCTTGCTTGAGTTGAAAGAATACTTCGTAGTGAGACTGGAAGCCGAGGATTTTGCGAGGGCGATGATTGAGGGCATGCTCAATGGCAGTGAGTTCCTGATGCGAGACGTCGCTCATGTCCATACCTTTGGGAGGAATCCGCGGATGACGTCGGGTACCTCGGATGCAAATCCAGCGCCTGCCCGTTAGGGCAATGCTGAAAAAGATCAACGATCTTGGCTGACAATGCGTTTAATTGGAATGAGACAACACACACTAGCGATGGCAGAAGATCAAGGCACGGACTTCGAACTTTACCGTCGGCCGACCAAGCGCGACGTATTCCTTGCGACCATGGAGAAGGTGGTTCCGTGGGAGCAGTTATGCGAGTTGGTCGAGCCTTACTATCCGAAGGGCGTGGGCGGACGTCCTTCGGTTGGACTGGAGCGCATGTTAAGAATGTATTTCGTGCAGCACTGGTTCAATCTTGCGGATGTTGCGTGCGAAGAGGCATTGCTCGATAGCACTGCACTGCGGCGCTTCGTGGGAATCGACCTCGGGCGAGAACGCGTACCGGATGGCACGACGCTATTGAAATTCCGCCGCCTTCTTGAAACTCATGATCTCGGCGCGCAGCTGTTCGTGAAAGTGAGTGAAGTGCTGCAAGGCCAGGGACTAAAGATTGGCACGGGCACGATCGTCGACGCCACGATTATCGGCGCACCGAGTTCCACGAAGAATAAAGACAAGGCGCGCGATCCGGAGATGCATCAAACGAGAAAAGGCCAGCAATGGTATTTCGGAATGAAGTTGCATATCGGCGTGGACAGTCAAACGGGACTGACGCATAGCGCTGTAGTTACAGCGGCAAACGTGCATGACAAGCACGCATTGCCTGATCTGCTCCAAGGGGACGAACAACGTGTGTACGGTGACAGTGCATATGCGAGCCAAAAGGAGCTGATGGCAAGCAAAGCGCCCAAGGCGAAAGACTTTACCAATGACCGCGTAAAAAACCGCCTTGGTGAAGTCGATGAGCTCAAGCGGGCAAAGAATCACAATAAATCAAAGATACGCGCTCGGGTAGAGCATGTATTTGCGGTGGTGAAGCGGCTTTGGGGATTTGGCAAAGTTCGCTATCGCGGACTTGCGAAAAATGCTAATCGGGCTTTCGCTGCTCTGGCGCTGGCGAATCTTTACATGAGTCGCTCGCGACTGAAGGGGCAACTCCGTCCGAAGGTCTAGGAGACCGCCTAAAAATGGGCTTAAGCGCGGTGAAATCCGAACTTAAACGCCTATGAATCGATGCAATTGAGTGACTTTTCATCATCTCACTTAGCAGCGAACTCGAATGTCACAGAACCGCAGGTTCTTCAGCGTAGCCTTAGGTGAGGCCAGGAACTTTCCGTTCGTTTATGGTGTCAGCGCTCGATGCCGGCATCTCCGACAATTGCGCCTGCCCGCGGCCTCAATGTCGGCATTCAAGATAGTCTGCGCGCTCATTGGGCAGCAGGCTCAGGAAGACGCCGGTTTGCTTGAGCCCGAGCATCGCAAGACGCTCGGTTTTCACTACCGGATGATTGGCGCACCGGCATACTGGATCGCGCTCGCCGATCAATTGGTCGAACATGCCAAAGCCGGGATCACACGCGAGGTCACAGCGCTCGGACCTTTCGCCGGACTGCGGGGGAGCACGCGGGCGCTATTGCTCGCGTAGTGAATCGAAAAATGTCACGCAACTGAAGGCCGCAATTGCTACGGGCGCCGTCACCTTGGACGAAGACATCGCAAGCAACGGCTTAACGCGCCGACGTTGGGCCGAACTGCGGACATGGCTGACTCGACAACCGGGCTGAATGTGCATGCCTCCCGCATCGCTTCTTCCGCCTGCTCGCGACACCGGTAGAAGGCGCATCGCTGCTTTCGTGTAAGTAAAGGCGCGCATAGGGTTGGGGACGACGGGCCGGCGTTCAACGATCGATTGACGCGACCCAGGCCGCCTTCAACGTCGCCTTGAGGTCATCCTCACCACGACGACAGTCACGATAACATCCCAAGAAGGGCAGTAAAAGCGAGGGTGTTCTTCGATGTCGAGAAGTCCGCGTCTATCATCGCTCTCAACAAAATTGATAGAGGCGACCCCGCGCGACTGTAGCCGTCTGAGTCCGCTGCGGGTCCGCCGTCGGGGCTTGCCCACGGGGCGCCTAAGAGAAAGCCCGCGAGAGCATTAGTTACGACAGCAACACACGGATTTTGTTTCGGCGTCTGGCGAACCTTGCTTAGTGTCCTGACCTTATATTTTTTGAATTTTCTAGCCAATTCCTTCTCTGCGCAATGCGACGTGTCGCCCGCCAATGTGGCGACGGTGTCCGGCGCGCCCGGCGTTCCACTAAAAATTCGAAAAAAACTGTCGGAACGAATGGGGCCACCTCTGTTGTGCGTTCAACGGTTCAACCGCAGTCGGCAAAGCGAGCGGCCGATGCTCAAGCGTCGTCTGATTAAAGCGGTATTAGTTAGACATCGAATCGACCAGGCAAATGTACCGGCTCCGGTTGTTTGGACACGCTTTTGCAGTTCAGGCGGCCAGCTTAATCAGGTTTTCCTGACGGGCTTCGAGGGGTGATTTGAAGCCCAGCTTTTCAAGACGCCAGTCGCGGTTGTATCGATCCTTGAACGCGACAGCGGCGGCACGATCCTCCTCCAGGTTTTCGAAGATGCGTCCATGAATAGCCTGTTCCTTCATTGTCCGATTGAATCGCTCGGCAACGCCGTTGGTCTGCGGCTCGGCGACGAAGGCGTAGCTCGGCGCGATGCCCCAGAACCTGATCTGGTCGCGAAAGTCGTCCGAGGTGTACTGCGAACCATGATCCATGCGCAGCGACAGCCCGCGACCCGCGTCGGCACCCACGGAGCCAAACTCGCCCAGCAGCCCCTGGGAGATCGGCTCGAGGGCGGCGAAACGGTCACCAATTTTCGCGGCATGAATGCCGGTGCACATGCCGTCGCAGTGATCGACGGCGCAGAATATCCACACCATGCCGTCGTCCACGGTCGCGATGCGCACGCCGTCGGTACCCCACATTTGATTGGGGCGATCAGTTGTAATCCGGCCGTCGTGAAGGTTGGGTTCGCCTCGCGCTTGACGATGCGGCGAGAGCAGACTGTGCTCCCGCATCAGCCGCAACACGCGGGTCCGGGAGACACGGATGTCATGCAGGATGCGCAGCCGTGCCCAGACCTTGCGATGCCCCTCGCCCTTGAAGGGCGAAGCCGCCAGATCGTCACGGATGGCCTTGAGCAGGTCAGCATCGGGCATCTTCGGCTTCGGCCCACGCCTGCGCACAACCATCGGCGTCACGCCGGCGCTCGCTATGGCACGTACGGCGTAGATCGTCGAGCGTGGGAAGTCGAGCACCTGGCAAACCCGTTGCAATCCAAACCCCCTGCGTCACACTAGATGTCGCCTCTGAATTTTCTTAATCCGAAGAACTCAGAGGTGCAGGTTGTGAATGCCAAACAGACGTATTCTGTCGAATTCAGGGAGCAGGCGCTGGCAAAGGTCCTGCAACGCGGCAACCGGTCCGTAGGAACGGTTGCCGCGGAACTGAACATGAACGTATTAACTTTGAGGAAGTGGATCCGCGTGTCTAACGCCGCAAACCGCAACCCGGGGCCAGTCGATGCACGACGCCCGGAAGATTGGTCCTTGGAAGAGCGCCTGCTGGCATTGCAGCAGAGCCATGGACTGAGCGACGAGGCACTAAGCGCGTGGTGCCGTGAACGTGGCTTGTTTGTTCATCATCTGGACCAGTGGCGCGCCCAGTTTTGCTCGGCCGGCACCGCGAGCAGCGCACGTGCAAACGCTCCAGAACTGCGCGAGCTGAAACAGGCCAATGCGCAGCTGCAGCGCGAATTGAAACGCAAGGAAAAGGCTTTAGCGGAGGCGGCCGCGTTGCTGATACTTTCAAAAAAGTACCAGGCGCTGTTCGGGGACGAGGACGAATGAGCTCCCCCGAAGAGCGTGCGACATTGCAGGAGCTGATCGGCAAGGCGACTACAGCCGGGGCTCGTCAGGCACGCGCATGTGCTGTGCTCGGGCTAAGCGCGCGCACCGTGCAGCGCTGGCAAGGCGGCGGTCCTGAAGCAGTGGATGGGCGCGCCTTACGCCATCATGATGCTGTTCACAAGCTGTCGACCGATGAGCGCGCTGAACTGCTGGCGGTGGCCAACTCTGTCGAATTCGCTCATCTGCCACCGAGCCAAATCGTCCCTCGATTGGCCGACCAGGGCCGCTACATCGCCTCAGAATCGACGTTCTACCGGGTGCTGCGTGAAGAGAAACAGCTTGCTCATCGGCGCAGTGAACAACCAGCGCGCGCCCGCAGCAAGCCTCGCGCAGTTTGTGCCGACGAGCCCAATCAATTGTTCAGCTGGGATATCACTTACCTGCCGACGACAGTTCGCGGGCAGTATTTCTATCTCTATCTGTTCATGGACGTATTCAGTCGGATGGTCGTCGGCTGGCAGGTCTACGCTGAAGAGAGCAGCGCCCAGGCCAGCGAGCTTCTGAAGGACCTATGTGCACGTGAAGCGATCAAACCGGGTCAGGTGATTTTGCATTCGGATAACGGCGGCCCAATGAAGGGTGCCACGATGCTCGCCACCCTGCAGGCTCTGGGTGTCATGCCGTCATTGAGTCGACCGGGCGTGAGCAACGACAACCCGTTCTCGGAATCGTTGTTCAAAACACTGAAGTATCGGCCGGCCTATCCTCTGCAGGCGTTCGACACTCTATTTGCCGCGCGCGCTTGGGTCACCGTGTTGGTGCGCTGGTATAACCACGAACATCGTCACAGCGCGATCCGTTTCGTCACGCCTGCCCAACGGCACGCCAACCTCGACCAGCAGATCCTCGATCGCCGCGCGATGCTCTACGAGGCGGCAAAGCAGCGCAACCCGCTACGATGGAAAGGCCCCACTCGAAACTGGAAGCGCGTAAAAACGGTCCATCTGAATCCCGATCAGATAGACAACTTCGAACCCATCAAACGCGACCACCGACAGGAGCAAAAAGCCGCCTAAATCTAATCGTTGAGGCGACATCTAGCTTGAAATCTACCGCAAAGGGCTTGCCGACGCTCACGGAGATCTCGTGGCTCATGTCGATGATCTCCGAGCGCTCAAAGGGCGACGGGCCTGCCGCTCGCGTTCCTTGTTCAAAATCTCGATTGTCATCGTGAGCTCGCCGACGCGCCGGACGGCCTCGTTGAGTCGGGCTTCCAACGGATCGCTAGTGCGTGCCTTCAGGCCTGCCTCCATGCCCGCCAGAGCCTGTTCACGCCAGCATTCAAGCTCGGCGATCGTCACGCCAACTTCGCGCGACACGGCATCGACGGGTTCGCCGCGCAGCAATCGAAGCACCACGCCGCGTTTGCGCCCGGTCGACCAGCGTTTGACTTCGGCGGTGCCAGAGGCGCTTCCAGTCGCGCTACGCGCGCCTTCCAACGACTCTGGCGCAACTGCATTCGCATCAGCTTTCTTCAACATGAACTACTCCAGTTTGGAACACACGTTTTACCCTAAATCTGTGTCCAAAAAAACCGGAGGCGCCGCAAATCGACCAGGCAAAGGACCGTAATCGGTCGCACCGAGAGTCGAGCTGCTACAGCTATGCTTCGGTGAGCTTCAGAAACTCGACATTGGGCCGTTAATAGAGAAATCGGCGTATTTACGTCTCAAGCATTAAATGAAGTGGAATTCAGGTGCGACCGCGAAGCCATGATCCTCGGCACGGACCCACACGCGAACGATTCACGGGAAAACCCGGATGAGCTAGACCAAAGGCGAAAATGGGCTCCAAAAACGAGGAAGTAAAGGCCAACAATGTACCGTTGATATTTAATCGGCTACTCACCGCTGCTGCGCGGGCCGCGGATTGCGAGTTAGGTGTTCTGTATCGTGCGACAACGGAAGGCCTTGTCGTAGCCGCGCATTTGGGGGATGCCGACAACTACTCGTTCGGCTGTGGGTTTACGTTTCTTGACCGAATTCAAGCCAAAGAGTGCCAACCGTTTGTTCTCGAGACTGAGGCAGGTATCGATGGCTGGCCCTCACGCACCGACGAATCGACCTCTGCAGGTGTAGTTGCCCGCTTTGTTGTGGTCGTGCCCCTGGTAGACGCCGACGGTGCCTTTGACGGCCAGCTCATTCTAGGATCGTTAGCCGCGCGGGGAAGGCTGAGCGCTGCTCAACACTTTGTTTTGGGGACGATCGGGGCACAAATAGTGGTAGCCAATCAACAGTCGGCGTCTCAACGAGCGATTGTTGATGCTGCGCAGCCCCAGCAACTGGTGAGCGAGAACGCGCGATCAACCGAGCGGCTGAGACTGCTCGAATCCGCCGTCGTCAATGCACGCGATTCGATACTCATTACGGAAGCTGAACCGATTACGCTACCAGGGCCGCGCATTGTTTATTGCAATCCGGCCTTCACGAGGACCACCGGATACACCGAATCGGACGTCTTGGGTCGTACGCCTCGAATTCTTCATGGGCCTGCCACGGATCGTAAAGCGCTCGCCACGCTCAAAGCGGCATTGCAGGCGTGGCGCCCGATCGAGATTGAACTGCTGAACTACAAAAAGGACGGTACACCTTTCTGGGTCGAGCTGAGTATCGTCCCCGTCGCTGACGAGACAGGGTGGTTCACGCATTGGGTTTCGGTTCAGCGTGATACGAGCGAGCGCAAAGAGGCGCAAATCGCGGCATTGCGAGCGCAGGCAGCGGAAAAGGAACGCGAGGCGTTGGCGGTGTCACTTGCTGAACGACAACTCGCACAGCAAGCGCTCGAGTACGCAGCAACGCATGACGAACTCACCGCGCTTTGTAATCGTGCCTTTGTGATGCAACGGATCGATGCGGCACTCCGGTCCTGCGATAAACTCGTCGGCAGCGAAGGCCGGCAAGATCGCGGCGGCGCTGTTTTTTTCCTGGACCTCGACGGGTTCAAGCTCGTGAATGACAGTTTTGGACACGCGGTCGGCGATGCATTGTTGGTCGAGGTCGCAACACGGCTCGCTCAATGCGTGCGTCCCTCGGACGTGCTCGCGCGTTTAGCGGGAGACGAGTTCGTCATTTTTGTTGAGCGCCGCGAAAGTCGCGACGCCTTGGAAACAATCGCCAGAGGCATCAAGGCTGCGCTTTGCCGTTCTTTCTCGCTTCTTCCTGGGGACCTTGTTCTTTCGTGCAGCATCGGAATCCTTGAACTCTCGGAAGCATATACCAGCGCAAGCGAGGTCCTGCGGGACGCGGACGCCGCCATGTATGCGGCAAAACACAGCGGTAGCGGGAGTTTCGAGTTTTTTCAGCCTTCGATGCATGAGCGGGCGCTCGAGGTTTTATCGCTCCAGGCTGATTTGAGGAAGGCCGCGCAAGCGAACGCATTTGAGGTTTACTACCAGCCCATCTTCGACTCGGCTCTGCACCGCATAATTGGGGTTGAAGCGCTGGTTCGCTGGACCCACGAACGGCGGGGGCAGGTGTCGCCGGCGAAATTCATACCTCTTGCCGAACAGCTCGGGATTGTCGGTGCGATCGATCGGTGGGTGCTTAAAACCGCCGTTGCTCAGGTGGGTATATGGCAGCGCGAATTCCCCGAGCTATCGTTGCATTTAAATGTCAACGTTTCCGCACTTGAGCTTCGTGAACCCTCCTTTCTTCGCAATCTGGTTCACGTCACTGACGCTGCCGGATTTACCCTTTCAGATTTGCAGATTGAAATCACCGAAGGCGTTTTGCTTGATGATTCGCCATCAACGGAGGCGATGTTCGTGGCGCTAAGGAGCAAGGGAGTGCGCATCGCCTTGGATGACTTCGGCACCGGTTATTCTTCTTTGGCGTACTTGGACCGCTACCCGATCGACACGCTGAAAATTGACCGCTCATTCGTGATGCGGATGTTGCAAAAACCCAGGACAATGTCGATCTTGCGAAGCATTGTTTTACTGGCGAAGAATCTTGAACTCGACGTTGTCGCCGAAGGCGTAGAGACGCAAGAGCAAATGGCGGCGCTCGCTTCTATGGGCTGCAATCGTCTTCAGGGGTTCTTGCTGTGCAGGCCGCTTCCGACTGTGGAAATATCTGCCCTGCTCAGAGCGCGCGTAGACGCACGCAGGCCTACGTTCTCGATATGAAAACATTCCTCGCGTGTTCCGGGTGACTTCATGTCCCAACGCATGAGCGCAACTGTTTCAGCGGTGTGCGGTTTGGCTAGGGTCCATTGTGCGTATTTCGGATGAAGGTGACCGGCCGTTTCGGGATCGTGACCGGCGATTACGGCAACGTGACCGGCCGTTTCGGGAACGTGACCGAGCGGACCAGACAGCAGGATTGGCGTTGCGCATGACATCAATCACGCGGGTTATGCTCGCCGGCTTTGGCCGGAGAGACGATGCCCGCGCACCGGATGAACATGCGCATGTATATGAACGCCTCCCGTTTGCGAAGCAGTTTCGAAATCTGACAAGTGGATGGACTGCTGCTGTATATCCGTACATGGACTCCCGCCTATGAGCAAGATCGGTTTGCATTTTGAGGGTCACGACTGCGTCCGTACATTCGGCTTCTGATGTGCTTACTGCCGCACGAGCCATCATGGAAATCTGCGCGCTTGCTCCTCATCGGCCTTCTGGCTTCGTACTGCAGCCGTCGGATATATCAGGATCTGCAAGCGCCGGTCCGACCGGTTCGCCATGCTTGCCGCTTCTTGCGCAATCGCGGAAGAAATGAAACAGTACTCGATATCTGAAGCCTGCTATGCAGCCCTGAAACAGCCGTTGCCCGTCAATATGGCCCAAGCGATGCGCGCCGTCTTGTTCGCCAGGGCGATCGCCGCGATGCTCACGTGACGGCGTTGCATAACGGATTTGATCCACTGGCTGTGACTGTCATTGCGCCGACTCACGAAGTGCATTACCGCGCGGGCACCCTGTACAAGCAAAGTTCTTAGATAAGTGTCGCCGCGCTTTGTGATACCGCCTAATCGCGTTTTGCCTCCACTCGATCTTTGCATCGGCGTTAGCCCCAGCCAGGCTGCGAACTGTCTCCCATTCTTGAACTGCGAGGGATCGCCCACACTGCTCACGAGCGCAGTCGCAATAACCGGCCCAATTCCCGGAACTGTAGCGAGCCGCTGGCAGGCCTCATTGCTTTTGAATATCTCCGCTATCTCGGTGGCAAGTTCGTCGAGCCATTGCTGCAATGCCTTCAGTTGCTCAAGGTACATTGATCCAAGCCGTCTTAGCAAAGTGGTGATGCCGGAATCGGGGTCGTTGACCAGCGCCATCACCCCCTTTTTTAACTGCGGAAGACCAATCGGGAAGATCACACCCTCTTCGGCAAACATGCTTCGGATCTGATTGGACTTGGCAGTACGCTCCAGGACCAGTCGTTGGCGCATGCGATGCACCGATTGCAGCGACTGCTGTTCCGCGCTTTTTATCGCGACAAAGTGGATGCCCGCACGAGTGACTGCTGCACAGATCGCAGCCGCGTCATTCGCATCGTTTTGCCGCCGATGAGGAATGGCTTTACGTACTGCGTTGGTAGCAACCGGACCGTATGACCTAAGGCAGTCAATTCACGAGCCCAAAAATGCGATCCGTGGCAGGCCTCGATGCCAATCAGACCAGATTCGAGTTTTGCGAAGAACTTCAGCACGTCACTTCGGCGAAGCTTTCGCTGAATGACCACTTTCCCGTGGCGATCAACGCCGTGAATCTGAAACACGTTTTTTGCGATGTCTAGACCGATGGTAAGCGTAGGCATTGACGTTCTCCCAGGAGTTGGTGCGGTCAGTGTCGCCCCGGAGGGGGCGGGAGTCCATACCATCAGCCTTGCTACAGCGCTAGGCGCGCACTGTGGGCCTCGATGAAATCCGCTTACTCACGCCTCTTTGATCAAACGAGCTGCAAGCTCGTATGCGCATTCAGGTTTGGCGAGTACCGGTCCGACCTATTTTGTCATCGCTTTCGACTGCCAACGCAACCTTTGATCCTGCCTGGACGAACGCCGTCGTAAGAACGGATAGTGATTAGGCAGGTTCAATACTGACGTGCCCTGGCTCGTACGGCTGGCCGTGACTTAGAACGGCCCAGATTGTCCTCGCCATTTTGTTTGCTATTGCGACCACCACGACGTTTGGCGGTCTCCGCTTCTTAATTTCTTCTAACCACGAGTTAGGCTGCTTGAATCGGTACAGCACACTTCTTGCCCCGTGAATTAATAAAGTTCGCAAGTAAGTATCACCACGTCTGCTAATTCTTCCAAGCGTAACCTTACCCCCGGAACCGTTTTGCTTAGGGACCAGACCGACCCACGCGGCGAATTCACGGCCCGATCGAAACGCACCTACGTCGCCCATCGACGCGATAGCCGCGGTGGCTGTCAAGATGCCAACGCCTGGAATCGCAGTGATTGCTCTAACGTTGTTGTCGTTAAGTGCCGCTTGTTTGAGGCGACGCTCGATCGTGGAAACCTGTTCGTCAATCTTCGATAACGCTGCCCATTGCTCCCGTAGCGTATCGATGAGCGCCGTTGGAAGCCGTTCGGAAACCGGTTGTTCTGCGCGACGTATCGGAAAGGAAAATCAGCAGCGACGAGCTCACGCGTCTTTTGACGACCGATCATCTGACCGGAGCGATGAATCGCGCCCATTTTTTCAAGGTCGCAGAGAAGGAAGTTGCCCGGTCGAAGCGGTCGGGCAAATCGCTTTCGTTTGTAATGATCGATGCGGATCACTTCAAGAAAATCAACGATACAGCAGGGCACCAGGCAGGCGATAAGGTCCTGGAAAGAATTGTCGCGGAGGCGAGGCGTTCCCTTCGCTCTATCGATGTGATTGCGCGCCTCGGAGGGGAGGAGTTTTGCCTGATGCTGCCCGGTACGTCGGCGGATGGCGCGGCGCTGATCGCAGAACGCATCCGCGCGACCATCGAAGCCAGCCGGATCGATACCGCCGTGGGTGAGCAGGTAGTGACCGTCAGTCTTGGTTGCGCGTCCTTATCGCACGCGTTAGCGTCGATGCACGACCTGCTCGCCGCTGCAGACAAGTCACTATATGCGGCAAAGGCGGCAGGCAGGAACCGGGTGGCGGATTGACGTACTGAAGAGCGCTGATGCTGCTCAATGCTTCACACCGAGCGTGCGGAGGTAGAGGCGCGTCAGTGGCTTGGTCGACAGATGCTACGACAGCGGACAGTTTGAGGCATAGCCACAAATATCAAAACGCGCGCTGAGAGAGGCGCAATAACGATCATGGGCGTCATCTGTGCTTAACGCCTAATTTTGGTCTGACATATCGCGCTCAAGCGGCATCTCCTGCGCGCTTCACTTTCTCGCAAACAGCGCACAGCTCGATTCGCTTGATGCGAATCGCCGAAGTCACCCAAATCCGTCGATCACTTTCTGTCTATAGTCACACCCGCCATCATGCCGTACCACTCCTAACAGTTTGACAAAGCCGACTTAAGAGAACGCGATTTGTGCCGTAAAGAGAGACTTACATACAACGGCCGGACGCTTCCGCACGAGGCGCACGTGAAAGCATGGTGTCAAAACGATCAAACTGTCTCGCGTTCGCGGCCTGCGTCGCGTTCGCCGGCCAAGCTCACGCCGATGACGCGACCGGCGGCAAGTTGCTGCTGACCGGCGGCGTGTCCGAATTAGAAGGCGCGGGGGGTGGCGGCCTCACGCCGTGGGCAGTGATCGGCGGCTACGGAACGGCGTCGCAGGTCGGCGGCAGTGCGTATGGAACCTACTTGCGCACCCAAGACTTCGCGCTCGCCACTTATGGCGCCGCGCTCGGCGTCGCGAACCGCGTCGAATTGTCGGTCGCGCGGCAGACCTTCGACACACGCGATGCCGGCGCCGCACTCGGCCTCGGCTCCAGCTTCAAGTTCAACCAGGATATCGCCGGGATGAAGGTGCGGCTCTTCGGCGACGCCGTGCTCGATCAGGACACCTGGATCCCGCAAATGGCGGTCGGCATCCAGTTCAAGCACAACGAGCAGGGCGACATCGTCAAAGCGGTCGGCGCCGACAGCAATTCCGGCACCGATTTCTACCTGTCGGCGACCAAGCTGCTGCTCGCGCAAAGCATCCTGCTGAACGGCACGCTGCGCTTCACGAAGGCCAACCAGTTCGGCCTGCTCGGCTTCGGCGGCGACAAGTCGAACGCCTACCACCCTGAATGGGAACTGTCGGCAGCGTACATGCTGTCGAAGTCCGTCGTGATCGGCGGCGAATACCGCGCCAAGCCCGACAACCTCGGCTTCGCGCGCGAACAGAACGCCTACGATGCGTTCGTCGCGTGGGCGCCCACCAAGCACGTCTCGCTCACCCTCGCATATGTGGCGCTCGGCGACATCGCCACGTTCAGAAATCAGCGCGGCGCTTACCTCTCACTCCAGGCGGGCTTCTAATGCATGCCATCCTCACGCGCGTGTTCGCCGCCTGCGCGATTCTTCTGGCGGCGATGCTCGCCACGCCCGCGCACGCCGACGACGCGGTCTACCGGACCTTCGGCGAGAAGCCCGGCCTCATCGCCATCACCGACGATCTCTACGCCAACCTACTCGCCGACCCGCGCACCGCACCGTACTTCGAGAACGCGCCGATCCGCCGCATCAAGGAAAAGCTCGTCGAGCAGTTCTGCGCGCTGCTTGGCGGACCCTGTACCTATACTGGCCGCACCATGAAGCGTGCGCACGAAGGCCAGAACATTGACCGCGCCGCGTTTGACGCGATGGTCGAAAATCTGCAGAAGGCGATGGACAAGCACGGCGTGCCGTTTCACGCGCAGAACCAGCTTCTCGCGAAACTCGCACCGATGTATCGCGACATCCAGGACCGCGAATAGCGAGCGCTGGCACCGCTCAAGTTTTCTGCTCGCGCTCCGTTAATACGATCGGGGCGTCACACTCGCGCGCTCAACTGGAAGACTTCAATGTTATCGACCAAAATTGTGGCCTTCGGCCTGGCGTTTCTCGCCGCATGCGGCGCGCACGCGGCGACGCTGCGCGTTCAGGTCGTCGACCAGGCGGGCGCGCCGCTGCAGGACGCCATAGTCTACGTGAGCCCGGCGAGTGGCAAGCTGCCCACGACCAAACCCGTAGGCGCGGTGATCGACCAGATCAAGCGGCAGTTTGTGCCGCTCGTATCGGTGGCGCAGACGGGCGCGGCCATTGCGTTCCCGAACAAAGACAACATCGAGCACGACGTCTATTCGTTTTCGCCCGCGAAGAAATTCGAACTCAACCTGTATCACGGCATTCCGGCAGCGCCAGTCGTCTTCGAAAAGCCCGGCCTCGTCGTGATGGGATGCAACATTCACGACGCAATGGTCGCGTACCTGCTGCTTGTCGACACGCCGTATTTCGCCAAGACCGATGCGAGCGGCAACGCGACCATTGACAACGTGCCCGCCGACGCGCTCAAGGTCACCGCGTGGCATTACCGCATGACCACTCCCGACGCTCAGCCGACGCAAAAGCTCGTTGCCGACGCCGGCGTCGCGAAGTTCGCATTGCCGCTCAAGCCGCAATAGGCCGCCATGCGACTTCACAGCCTGCGCGCCCGTATCGCCGTCGTCTTCGTGCTGTTGATGCTCGTCGCGCAGACCGCCGCCTATCTGGTGATCAGCTCTGTCATCACGTCGAACGCGCGCGCGAACGTCAACGACCAGTTGTCTGTGGCGGAGCGCGTCTTCAGGCAGGTGCTGCGTGCGAATGGCGAAAAGCTCACGCAGGCGGCGGGCGTCGTCGCATCGGACTTTGGCTTTCGGCAGGCGGTCGCGAGCCACGACGAGCGTACGGTCGCCTCGGCGCTGCAGAACCACGGCGAGCGCGTCAACGCAGACCTCGTGATGCTTGCGGGCCTCGACGGTAAGCTGATCGCCGACAGCCAGGGCACCCAGAGCGATGGCGCCGCGTTCCCGTTTCCGACCCTGCTGCACTCGGCGCAGCGCGGCGGCGACGCCTGGTCGATCGGCATGATCGACGGACGACCGTACGAGCTCGTCGCTGTGCCGGTGAAGGCACCGGTGACGATCGCGTGGGTCGCGATGGGCTTTCTGATCGACGACACGCTGGCAAGCGACATGGGCAGGCTGACCGCGCTCGACGTCTCCTTCCTCGAGCGCCACGCCGATGGCACCTGGGGCGTGCTCGCCAGTTCGCTGCCGATGTTGGAGCGCCCCGTGATTCGCGCCGGCACAAATTTCACCGACGGCAGCCACGCGGATCGCGTCATCACGCTCAACGCCGGCGGCGACGCGATGGTGGTTCTCCTGCAGCGCTCGATGGAGGACGCACTCGCGCCGTTTCACCGCCTGCACACCACGCTGCTGCTGATTACCCTAGTAGGCGTGCTGGTGTCAATCGTCGGTAGCGTATTGATCGCGCGCAGCGTGACACGGCCGATCGCGGCACTCACGCGCTTCTCGCGCCGCATCGGTCGGGGCGACTACGCTGAGCCGCTCCTGATCCATCGGCACGACGAGATCGGCGAGCTGGCGGCGTCATTCAACCAGATGCAGGTCGGTATCGCCGAGCGCGAACTGCGCATCACCGAGCTCGCCTACATGGACCAGCTGACCGGGCTGCCGAACCGCGCACTCTTCAACGACCGGCTGCAGCAGGCAATCAGCGTCGCGATGCACGCGGAGCATCCGCTCGCGGTGATGATGATGGACCTCGACCGCTTCAAGTACGTGAACGACACGCTCGGCCATCCGATCGGCGACCTGTTGCTGTGCGAGGTGGCGAAACGCCTGCGCGCGTCTCTGCATCGCGGCTCCGACACCGTCGCGCGCCTGGGCGGCGACGAGTTCGCCATCCTTCTGCCGACCGACGACATCGGGGCGGCGAAGCTGATCGCACATCGCCTCCTGAAGGCGCTCGAATCGCCGACCATGATCGAAGGCCAACTGGTGGATATCGGCGCGAGCATCGGCATCGTCACGTATCCGCACAACGGCGTCGACATGAACGCGCTACTGCGGCGCGCGGACATCGCCATGTACACGGCGAAGCGCACTAATTCGGGATTCGCGCTCTACGATGAAAGCCACGACCACAACAGCGCCGAGCGGCTCTCGCTGATGGGCGAACTGCGCCAAGCCGTCGAGCACGACCAGTTGACGCTTCACTACCAACCGAAGGTCGATCTCGCGACCCACACCGTCAAGTACGTGGAGGCGCTCGTGCGCTGGGACCATCCGACGCGCGGCTTCATAGCGCCGGACCAGTTTATCCCGTTCGCCGAGCAGACAGGCTACATCAAGACGGTATCGCGCTGGGTCGCCGACAAGGCGATCCACCAGTGCGCGATCTGGCACGCGCAGGGCATCGACCTGGCAGTGTCGATCAACGTCTCCGCGCGCGAGCTGATCCAGTCGTCGCTGCCTGACACTTTCGCTGCGCTGCTCGCCAAGTACAGCGTGAAACCGGAGTGGATCTGGATCGAGATCACGGAAAGCGCCATCATGGACGACCCGAATCACGCCATCGAGACGCTCGACCGCCTGCACGCGCTCGGGATCCGGCTATCGATCGACGACTTCGGCACGGGCTATTCGTCGTTGTCTTACCTGAAGCGCATGCCCGTCGACGAATTGAAGATCGACAAGTCCTTCGTGCTGGGCATGGCCGAACACAAGGACGACGAGACGATCGTGCGCTCGACAATCGACCTCGGCCACAACATGGGGCTGAAAGTGGTGGCCGAAGGCGTAGAGACCGAAGCGATTATGATGCAGTTGAAGGACCTGCGGTGCGACCTGGTGCAGGGTTATCACCTAAGCCGGCCGCTGCCGCCGGCAAAGCTGGAGGTGTGGCTGGCCGGCTGGGAGACCGAGTGGCGAAACGCGCGCGCAGCGGACGACGACATCAACGAAGCGCTCGCGCCAGCCGTGTAAGCGCATTCGATCAGGGCACCGGAACGTAAAGCCTTTACAAGCCAAATATTTGGCATCGCTCGACATCGAACCCGAACCCGAACGTTTCAGCCCATCTGGATCACCGGGCCAATGCACGCTGAGTCCATTATGCCCCTAACGCCTGCAAAGCTCCAAGCATCGAGGCCAAGTAAGCCGATGCTTAGGGACCAACTCGGGAATGGATACGACGAAGCGTTCGTCCCGCTACTTGCAACGGCGGAAACGGCGATCCGGAGGTGTTCTGCAGGCTGCTCAAGGATCACCAAGGCAAAATTATAGGAAGAAACGGATCTTCAATTCGCAGTGCGATTAGAAAAGGATCTGGATCTTTGGGGATGTACGAACGGCCGCAACGCCACCTTGTTCTGGCAAGACCACATCGTTTGCACTGAGTGACATTGAACCCTCGTTTCGCGGCATTTCTGTGTAAGCTTTAATTTTACATAATTATATACCGCTTTTTGTTATGTTATCCTAACTATTTGCCATTTCTCGGTCTCGGGGTTTTGTTACGAATTCCTCGGGCGTATCCGACCAGCCTATCAGCAAGTCCTACATCAAAGGCAATGGTTGACCGTAATCGCGCCTACAAGCGACGGTCGATTGGATTGAAAGCGGACGCTCCGTCATTGATGGAAGGAATGCGCCTTCGAAAACGCGGTAGATCAGTGCACTACTTGCGATTATCGAAAGAATCATCGCCTGTAAGAAGTTGCTCGATGCGAAGCATATCGAGCGGCTTCGCGAAATGCGCATCGAAGCCCGCATCGAGCGCCCTTTGCACGTCTTCGGGCTGAGCGTAGCCGCTTATCGCAACCAATCTTGTCTTCGCCGGAAGCTTTCGCCGCAGTGCCTGCGCGACCTCATATCCGTTTATATCGGGAAGCCCGATATCGCACAGCACCAATTCATGCTGCTTATTCTCCGCTAGTGCGACCGCGCTGCGTCCGTTGTAACACACGTCAACCGTATGTCCCAACATGTCGGCAATCGCCGCAAGCGAATCGGCAGAGTCGGCATTGTCATCGACAATGAGTACCCGACGTGAGGACGTATTGCCGTCTATTTCGATTGCCGAGAAATCAGGCGCTGTCGATGCTGTAAGCTGTGTAAGCGGCAGTTCGATCGTGAACTGCGCGCCGGCATTTGCAATGTTCTTCGCCGCGACGCTCCCGCCGTGAAGGACGATTACTCCCTTAACGAGCGCGAGCCCGAGGCCGAGTCCGCCTTCCGTTCGCGCCAGATCTTGGCTCGCCTGAGTGAATGGGTCGAAGATGATCGGCAGCACGTCCGGCGCGATGCCCAATCCAGTATCAGTAACTTGAATAAGGGCGCTTCCGGCGCGCTTATGAGCCGTCACCGTTATTCGACCCCCTGTCGGCGTGAACTTCGCCGCATTGCCGAGCAGGTTCCCGAGCACCTGTGACAATCTGGTCTCATCACCTTCCACGAAGAGTCCCTCGCCTTCCACGACGACACAAAGTTCGAGGCCACGTGCTTGGGTCAAAGCGCGAGAGTCCTCCGCAGTGCGCCGGACCAGTGCAGCTAAGTCCACCTCCGCGCGCTGCAGTTCGATCTTGCCTGTCGCAATCCGCGTAACGTCAAGAAGGTCGTCCACGAGGTTGGTCAGATGTGTGACCTGACGGCTTATAACCTCTATTGCGTTTCTCGCTTGTTGCCCGGAAGGGTCGGCCCGGTCAAGAATGTAGAGGGAGTTCCGAATCGGAGCGAGCGGGTTTCGCAACTCGTGAGAAAGCATTGCCAGAAATTCGTCCTTGCGGCGGTTTGAGTCGTGCAAGGCTTGCTCTGCCTGCTTGCGTTCTGTCACATCGCGGGTCGTACCGGCGATGGCTTCCACGTCACCGTGAGGGCCCAGTACAGGCACAAATATATAGTCGTAAATGCGTCGGCCATAGGCGCCCTCGAAGGGGACCTCTCCATGAACGGACTGTTTCGTAGCGACGACCTGTTCGATCTCCCGGTCATGCATCTCAGCATGCCATGGCTCATAACCGAGTTCGAGGCAATTTTTTCCGATCGCCTCGTCCCAAGTTCGGCTCCACATATTGAGCAGTACCTTATTGGCGTAGATGAACCGATGACTCAGGTCGAATACGTAGGCTAGGTCGGGAGAGTTTTCTAAGAACGATTCGTAAAGTCGGCGCCGGCGCTCAGACTCCGCAACGACTTTTTCAAGTTCTTCCTCGTTATGTAATCGTTCGCTGGCAGTTCGAATTCTTTCTGCCACCTCCCTGATAAAAGCCAGTTCCTCAGCGGTCCACTTTCGCGCCTTTTCATGATTGACGAACAACATTGCTACCAGCTCATTTTGCTCGATAATCGGAACATCGACGAACGCCCCTGCATTGCGCCGCTGCAACGCCGCTGATGCTTCCGCAGTACGATAGTCGTGCTCGACATCATTAATAGCGACGAATTTTCCTGCCTTTAAGTCGTCAATGAATGAACCATAATCGCGCAAATGCAGCCTGCCCGCCAAGCTCTCTACGCCCGGGGCGTTCCAATCCCGGATGACATGCAGTGTTTCGGCGACAGGATCAATAGTTCCGTAGCCCACTCTGCTTGCAGTGAGCGTTTCGCCCAGGACTTGGGAGGCCCCGTACATGATCTCTTCCGACGTCGTTGCGCCACGAACGAGATCGGCTAATTTAAGCAGCGCGTTGCGGCGGCTCTCGTCGTACATACGCGTTGTGACATCGCGAAAGTAGATCGCCAATCCGCCCCTGGCCGGATACACATTCACCTCATACCAACGGTCATGATCCGGATAGTAAGAACAAAACGCAACGGTCGTGCGCTCCTGTGCTACTTTCCGGTAGACCCTTTCGAACTCGCTGCCTACGGTGCCGGGATACACGTCCCAAATGCTTTTACCAAGCAACTCGCAGGCCTCGCGTGCCCAAATTGTTTCGGTCTGACGGCTTACATAACAAAACTGCCAATTTGCGTTGAGAGTGAAGAAGCCGTCCGTGATGCTATCGAGAATCGTCTCGGGGTCTCCCAGATCGACCTGATTTTCGGTAAAAGCATTTTGCATTGCGATGTCTCATAAAAAGGGGCGCTGCGGACGAACGTTTTATAAGGACAATTTATACTCGGAATGATAGGGGTTATCGACAATTCATCTCGGCAGAGACCGCCGCCTTTGGCTAAACCTGGTCCAAGTGAACTGCTGAGACGGGTCACTCAATTGCTGACGGTTATGTCGATATGTAGTCGGCGGGACGCTCATCGCGGTTCGGCCGGGGCCAGCGGAAAGCGGATGTCGAATGTGGTCCCCACGCCTTCGCGAGAGATAAAATCGATTTGCCCGCCTAATAATCTGCATAGCTCCTTGACGATCGCGAGACCTAGACCGGTGCCTGGAACATCTTGGCCTGCGGCGCGTTCGAACTCGTCGAACACGCGGTTCGCGTCCTCAGGCGGGATGCCCACGCCGGTATCCGACACGTGGATCGACCAATGCCCCAAGCCCGCCAAGACAAAGCTGAGGTTGATTTCCCCCGACTTCGTGTATTTCGTCGCGTTGGACAAGAGGTTAATGGCAATCTGCTTCAGCTTGAGTCGATTGGAGGTGACGGTAGACAGCGCAGGGTCGAAACTCGCGCGCCACGTGAGCGCTTTTGCCTCGATGGCCGGCTGCGCGAAGGCGACAAGTTCATCAAAGAGATCTCGCAATTCGACTTGTTCGAGCGTGAGCAGAGCGGCGTCGCCAAGCACGACCGAGTATTCGACCATCTGATCAACGAGTTCTTTCATGTCGGCGGCCTGCCGGGTGGCCATCGTCAGCGCCACATCGGCTTTTAAGGGCGCGCGACTGACCAACTGCAGTGCGATTGAAAACGCATTCAGAAAATTGCGCAGATCGTGGACCACGCTGCGCGTGATCTGCATGCGCGATTCGTAGAGATCGCTAACCAGCCGTTGCTTGAGCGTCAGTTCGTGATTCGCGCGCTCGAGCCGGCCTGTTTACTCGTCGATCTTGCGGTCGCGTTCACTGACCACTTCCTTGATCGACGTGAGCGTTACCATGCTGAGTGTTTCGGCAACGAGGCGCCGTGCCCGGCCTTCGTGGTGGCGAGTGAACGTGCTGTCCTGGTCGGCGAATTTTTCCAGTGCGTCCGCGAGCGCCTGATGAAACAAATCGAGTTCACGCACGAGCTCCTCGATCCTATAGCCCTGGCGCCAGCGGACCAATCCGTGGCTTCGCGCATCGCGCTCGATGGCCGGCCCGACACGCTCGAGATCTTCAATGTCGAGTGCGGCGCACAACCCGTCGAGAATTCCCGGCAAGTGATCGGCGAGTTGCTCGTAAGTAAGCTTGTCAGCACCGACAAGGTCGACGTCGCCGAAAACGGCTTTCATCCATTGCTCGGTCAGCCGGACCCGATGCTCGCGAATGAAGTCGGAAAATTTGCGCAGCGGGCGTATAGGCGTGTCGATCATCGGAAGCCACAAGACCAGGTTTGTGTAAAAGCGGATGTCTGAGGTTACGGGCATGGCGAACCGACAGCAATAGTTGCGGTACCGAAACAACATTCTTCTATCAACCCTACCCGATTGGACGCTGGCGTCCGAACGAATCGATTAATGCTATTAGCACCCCCGGCGACTGTCCTTTTTGACAATAGCCATCAAACGACGTGTGCAACAGGTGCCGGAGAACCTCCGCCTCATCGAGCGCGGTGAAAGCGATGATCACGATGCTGCCCGTTCGCAAATCACGCCTTAGCGCATGCGTTGCCTCTAGTCCATTCAGCTCGGGCATTGAAATATCCATGACAATCACATCAGGCACCCAAGCCGTCGCCATTTCGATGGCTTGAGCGCCGCTTAACGAAATTCGGCACTCCATAGGGTCGAGCGAAAGGTATGCAGCAAGTGCTTCCGCCCCATTTAGGTTGTCGTCGACGATTAACACGCGCAGGGGCTCGATATAGGCCGCGATACGACGGTCGGTCCAGGCTCGTGAGAGCGAGTTTTTGGGGTAGGGTTGCATTGAACTTTCGAGACGAGAAGGCATAGGAGCTCAGAAGCTGGTCCGTCGTGAGCACCGTTTGTACCCATATCTATGGGAATCCCCAAAATAGCCCCATCCGAATGTAAATATCCTTACCGCGTATGAGATGACTGAGAAACGATGATGGAGATCGTGGGCCTTGCGAGGCTGAGGCAAGGAGCAAAAACTGCGAAGAAACCTATTTCGGTTGTACTCTTGCGGCGTGCGCACGGACCCGTCAGTCGCAGCGTTGCGCCGCTTGCCGTCACCGAAATATTGCGGGAGTCGGACCAAAACGCTTTAAGGCTTGTGTGAGATTTCTGCGGACCTGAAACTCGTTAATTGGGGCGTTTGGGGTTATATGGTCGGTCATGTCGGTCACGCCTAGAAGCCGGCGAACGTCCTGAACGGCAGCTTCTCTATGAAAATGCCGGTCCACGCTGCCGCTGAGTGTTATCCAATCGTTTTCCACATAGACCCCAACCGCATCCGGAGGAACGGAAACGTCCCAGGCCAGCCGATTTACGATCGCTGCTGCAATGTCGTCGTTCCTGCGCTTCGCGTCGAAGGCAAGGTGGACTTGGATGTTGTCCGCAGCCGCCTCGACACCCTTCAGGCGCAGCGCAGCCGCTTCGGAGGAATGTTTTTCCGCAAACGATGTAACGTGCCGGTCAATGTGACGATGCTGGCTGCCGTAACGCCGACATGTGCAGCGGTGACGCTCGGTTCCCAGGCAAGTTCGGATAGAACGGCCTGTTGTAGCTCGCTGTCATTGACTATAAATGCCATGATGTCTCCGGGACCGATCAGGAATGCTTGAAGAATGCAATAAATGATGTTGCTGATGATAGAAGCCGTCGTGCGGTTCCGATAGAGTCGGAAACTACTCAGCACACAGCAGCAGGCCGCGTGGCGACGCCAACTTGGGATCGTGTCGGACGCCGGCGACTAAAGACCGCATCGCCAATGTCTGCATTCGTTGACCCAGGTCAAGCCGAACCTCGTCTACAAGTCTACACTCTCATCGTTAGAAAGCTAATTTCCGCGCAAAAGGGGATTGACGTTGAGAGCGTTCGTGTATCACGGATCCGGCGGAGAATCTCTCCGGAGTGGTAGGCGGGGAAGAGCATACCAAGCCGCCGGACATGTTCCCGAGAGGTGATCGACCACGCAATCATTTCGAAAGGCTTCTGCTCTTTTTGCCAACGGCGGCTGAGCAACAGGCAAAAATGTTTCATGACAAAGCGATCAAAGTGCTCGCCGGCACCGGTGCTGTCGTCCACACTGTCGTTGTAGCATCGATCTCTCGGATACCGGTTGCCGCCCTCGGCATCGGTATCCTTTGCCGTTAGCTTCTGTGGCCGGCTTTTTTATTAATTGCCTCTGCCTGACCTAAAGATGGCGGCATCAAAGAATGTGTTGCCAATCGATGTGGGTAAGGCAGGGGCTAACTTGTGTATTTCTGGGTTTCGACGGGCATGGCTAAGGCGTACGGAGACGCGGCGGCAGATGACCCGTTTCGCGTTGCGAAGGCCTTATCGGAATTCCGACTGCCCTACGGTTCCAAGTGTGTCGGCGTGACAGCTCGATCGGCGACTGTCCTAGGATGCGTCGCATTCGATCGAAGTCAACAGGCTTGACTAGGTAATGATCGATTCCAGACCTCAACCCAAGCTGTCGATCTGTTTCGTGGCCATATCCAGTAATTGCGACAAGAACCGTGTGGTCGAGACTCGATTGTTCTCTGATGCGCGATGCAACCTCGTAACCGTTGAGCCCGGGCAAGCCTATGTTTAGAAGCAACACGTTAGGCCGAAATTCGGATGCGGCTCGAAGCGCGCTATTGCCATCGTGCTTCGTCCTCACGGTATGCCCGAGCATTCCCACCAGCATCGCCGTACTCTCTGCTGTGTCGACGTTGTCATCCACAACGAGAATACGCAACGCGGTCGATGATTTGATACTTGATTCGGTCACCGGCAACGCTAGCTTTGCTGACAATATTGCGATCGGCAGACGTATCACAAATTCCGTCCCTTCGTTCAAGACGCTATGAACGTCGATGATCCCATCGTGCATTTCCACGATACGTTTTACCAACGCAAGGTCCATCCCCAGTCCACCGCGGGAGCGCGCAAGGGACCGTTCTGCTTGTGTGAAGAGTTCGTAAATATGAGGTAGTAATTCCGGAGCTATGCCGACGCCGCTATCTTTTAGGCGCACGAGAAAGACACGACTGTTCAGATTAATCTAAACCAGAAAGTTCCGAAAATATCGTGTGCAACGTTTTGCGGACACTGGCCTCAAGGGCCTGTACTGACCGGTGAACGCGCGTCAAGTTGCGGGTTAGTTGTTGCAGGGTGAGTTCAACGATTACGACAGTTTCCTCCGTCGTCGCGTCGTCTACACGCTGCAGGTGAGCGCCTATTGTCTCGTTCCCTAATTCAGAAAGATGCAATGCGGCGAGTCCGGCATGGCATTGCAAGTCGCAAACGGCTTTCGATAGATCCATCAGCGTCTTCTTGGGCATAGCAAATGCGGAGCGTTGTTGACCGCCTGCCGCAAACGTACCGCTATTTTCCTCGCCTTCGGCGTCATCGATAATGGCAATCGAGGTTAAGCAACATTGGATGTCCGAGAGGATCCAACTTGCATAAAGCTGAGCTTCTCTACTTTGCTGTTTTGCCAACTTCACGCGACTGAACAGGTTAGATTGAGCTATAAATCGGTCGACAAGCATTGCGACTCCAGCAGTGTTAATAAATTACGCCTTCGCTACCATTGTTTGGAAGGTCAACAGCCGCGAACATCGGTTCAAGGACGCCCAGTGTAGCTAAAATCTATAACAATTCGTTGCGGGGTCACGCCCAGCGCAGATCGCGGCGCACCAAAGAATGAGCGCTTTTTATCGGTCTACGGCACCAGGAAGCCAACCCGAAGAAATTATTTGGTCGGGCAGTTTGCCCATGCAAGCCAAAACAAAATACTTATAAATCGGTGCTCTTGTCGCCCAGCAGTTTGAAAAACGGTTTCGCTGTCACCTCTACCCCTCGCTCTGCTACGCAAACTGCTTTTCGTCTAATGTGCGCGTCGACCGGGTGGTGTACTGCGACGTATCGTCGTATATGTCTGCCCGGAATTTCTGACGTACGATGTTAATGTTCTCCCGGAAACACAAGCGCCGATGGTCAATTCGGCACCTGCAGAAGAGATTGATTCCGGTTCGATGAGGTGGGCGATAGCTCTCTTTCGGTCATCGACACAGGCGTGGGTTTTGCGAAATCGAATGCCGTAGATCTAACTCTTCGCCTTCCCATTTCCTTAATCCGCCGTTCAAAACGTCACCCGCTCTATGCCCTTTGCGCCTTGCCGCAACAAACCAACCGGTTTGAGCGAAGCAGGCGACCGACCTGACTTTGTCGCGTTACCTGCAGCCAGGCGGGGAATATCTGACGCTGTTGTGTCACCGAACGGCCTTGATTCGTCAGGCAACTTGAACACCAACACTGCATTGCGTAGCGAGTTGGCCTGCTCAGTGAGGGCGTGCGCGGCTGCCGAAGCTTCTTCCACGAGCGCAGCGTTTTGTTGCGTTACTTCGTCCATTTGGGTGACGGCGGTATTGACCTGTTCGATGCCCATGTGCTGCTCCTGCGACGCGGAGGAAATTTCGCCGACGATATTCGTGACCCGCTGTACAGATCCTACGATGTCGGAAATGATCTGGCCTGCGCCGGCAACCAGTGCCGAGCCCGCATCAACGCGGCAAGTGGACTGGGCGATCAAGCCTTTGATCTCCTTTGCCGCGGCGGCGCTGCGCTGCGCGAGCATGCGCACTTCGGATGCCACCACGGCAAATCCACGACCTTGTTCGCCGGCGCGTGCCGCCTCTACCGCTGCGTTAAGCGCGAGGATGTTGGTCTGGAAGGCGATCCCGTCTATCACCGCAATGATTTCCGCAACCTTGATCGAACTTTCGGCAATGTTACGCATCGTTTCGACTACCTCTCCCATCACGGCACCGCCGCTGGAGGCCGTGCTCGAGGCGGCGTCCGCGAGCACGGACGCCTGACGAGCGTTTTCGGCGTTCTGACGCACGGCGGCAGTAAGTTCTTCCATGCTTGCCGCTGTTTCTTCCAGCGAAGCTGCCTGTTCTTCGGTGCGCGACGACAGGCTCAAATTGCCTGACGCGATTTCAGCGCTCGCGGTAGCTACGCCTTCAGCGCTCTTACGCACTTTGGAGACCACTTGCGCAAGGCTCGATTGCATGTCCTTCAGCGCGCCGAGCAACTGCGCGATCTCGTCCTTGCCGCTTGAATCGAAGTCGAGCGAGAGATCGCCGGTCGCAACGGCGCGTGCGCAGCCCAACGCGCGGCCAAGCGGACGTGCAACCGAGCGGCTAAAGAGGAAGCCTCCAACCATTGCCAACGCCAGCACGGCGAGCATCAGCGCGACGCTGATAGTGGTGGCATGGTGCGCGTCGATGGCGGCTGTTTCGGCGACTTGCGCACTGTCGGCAGCGATCTTCTTCGCAGCCTGTTCGAGCAGCGCCGCGGGTTCCCGGTCGACGCCTGTCACAGCCATGTCGCCGGCCGACGGATCGAATTCGGCGGCCTTGTATGCTTCGAAACCCTTGCGGTAGCCCACGCCCATCGAAACGTGTGCAGCCGCGAATTTGTCGATCAGCGTGCGGCTGTCGCCTTCGGGCAGCTTCGTTTTCAATTCTGCAGCGAGCGCGTCGACAGTCCTTTCGCGGGTCTTAAATGCGCCCCAGTACTTGTTAAGTTTGGCCGGGTCCTTGCCGCGAAGAAGCGTATCCTTCCATTCCTGCACCTGCAGCTTGAACGCGACAAGCGTGGCCGAAATCATCCGCTCGTTAGCAACATTCTGCTGCACAGTAGTGCCGTACGCGTTAATCGACTGGTTGAGCGCACAGATACCGTAAAGCGCGCCGGCAAACATAAACAACAGTGCGGCACCAAAGGCAAGGGGAATTTTTAGGCTGAGTTTCATTAAGGGGCTCGTAAAACAGGACCGCGCTGTATCACGCGGATCGACCACAGCTTATCGGCAGGAATGAGCGGATCTGAAGTGTTCCGTAGCTTGGCCGTTGCTGGCTCCGCGCCCCCCAGACCGCAAGTGAGGTGCCTTGCATACCAGATCACCGTGACTAGCGAAGTCATGGAGGCTTTTCCCACCCGCTACCTGGATTCCTCGCTCGTCGCGTTCGTTTAAGCGACACATTCTAAGCAGCCTCCTAGGCTGGACTGCCGCGGGGGATATGATTCGGGGAAGAAAAGGCGCCAGAATTCGCGACGTTTTTTTTGTCGCCGTAGGAGCCAACGCCCGGGCGTTCGCCTTCAAGTCATATTCCGTATTTAACGAAGCATAAGTGCCATGATGGGCATGGGTTGGCCCGATTTGTACGAACTTTGAGTCGAACGGTTATGCTACTTGAAATGTTCAGCATATTCCCTAAATTTCAACAACGGTCGTGATTAGCTTCATGCATAGGGCAACCTTAACGACCGGTAGTCCGCGCGGCCTCTACGCGCTCTTTCACGGCTGCTAGTACTACTGTGTCATAAAACAAGGTGGCGCAATACAGCAATACGGACATCTCTGTAGTTGCTTGGAGATGTGGGCAGCAATTCGCCAGCGCAGCGTTGCGATCGAATCAGATACGTGTCGCTGCATGCGCTGGGGAGCCGCGTGGGGTGTAGTCCGCGGGTAAGGCAGGTATGCTGCGGACTTCGGAGTTTTTTTTACTGCCTTGACTCAGGCGCTGTGCGACGAGAAACCCGTAGGCGGCAATGCATAGGGATGCGTGATGATGAAAACCCCGCCACCCACGCCCCTCGAAGTGTCCGAGGCCAAACTCCTGCTTGAGATCCTGATAGTCACGCTCAATGCGCCAACGCATTTTGGCAACGTGAACGAGATGTTGCACAACCGTCTCTTCCGGCAAAGTTGAAAGCCAGTATTTGGTCGGTTCGATTTCGCCAATGGGCCATTCGATAAGCAGCCATTCTTCATCGCGTGGTGTAGCCTGCCAATTATCACGGTGAGAGGTCCGCACGCGCAACGCCGCAAAACGGGAACTTAGTGCGGCACGAGTGCCTTCACGCCACGAAACCGTGTGATAGCAAGATGGATCGAGCGCTAGTGCCAGGTCCTTGACCGCGACTGGATTATGTCCCGGTACCCGGCGTTGCAGGCTTCGAGGTCGGCCAACTTTGCCGGTTGAGGGTACAGCCGGCAGCGGGGCAAGTCCCGGTGGCCACACGCGTGTGCTCGACTGGATGCCCACGGCGTATTGCAAGCCGAGTTCGCCAACGCTGGCACGAAACGCTGCGTCGTTTCCATAACCCGCGTCAGCCAGCACCACTGCGTTCGGCGCACCACTTTGCCTTGCCTCACGCAGTTGCGCGATGGCGATCTGCGGCTTGGTCGCAAACTCAATCTCATCGGGCACACCGGCCTGCTGCCGTCTTGCCGGGTCGTCCGCCCATTCCCGCGGCAAGTAAAGTTGATAAGTGACTGGTAGGCTCGCCTCCTCGGTGGCTACAGACAAGCTCACAGCAACCTGGCAATTATCCGGCTTACCCAACTGCCCGCAGTATTGCCGGGCCACGCCCACCGAATGCTTTCCCTTCTTTGGAAAGCCAGTGTCGTCGATGATCCAGTACAGCCCGTTTGACGGGTCCATGTGCGGCAATACCCAGCGCCGAACCTGTTCCATCAATGCGGCGTCAGACCATTCGGATTTTGAAACGAAATGGTGTAGGGACTGATGACGCGCACTCACGCGATGCGGCTCGAGATGGGCTGCCAGCGGCTCGACACTTTTACGCGCAATCGGCAGCATCAACCCTTGGCAATAGCCCACCAGGCCGGCATGGCGATCACTATGTCCAATTGTGTCGCATAGGTGCTCCAGGTACTCATCGAACGATGTCTCCCAGTCCATCGCTTCCTCTTGTAAAGGATGAAGAAGCTCCTATAATGCCATGAATCTTATGACACAGTAGTACTAGCAGGCTGCTGAAATATCGGTCGTTGATGCGTTCGGGTGCATTACGACGGATGCTGAGGGTCGCACTTTTGAAACGCGGAAGACGTTTGCAGGCATTCCACGTTGCTCGCGGGTTCACGATATCGGTGTTACGCCATTGCTTATTGCCCCTCAGCCCGCAAGTGTGCGCATACGCGTCAAGTTGTAGCCAACCTGCGTCAGCACGAAGAGCTGGTCTACGCGTTCAAGTCCCCGATACATGACCTGGCGAATTCGTCCAACTGTCTTGCCCCATCCGAATACCTGCTCAATGCGCTTACGTTTTTGCTGGCTTACCGCGTAACCCGGCCAGCGCGTAGTTCGCTCGTCAATTGCTGAACCTCCCGGACGTCCATCGTTTTGCGCCACATGCGGCGTGACGCAATTCGCGCGACAGCTGGCGACGAAGCCAGCAGTGTCGTAGTTCTTGTCCGCGCCCACCGTAATGCCGAGCGGCGCAACACTTGCGGCATCGGCGAGCATCATCTCGGCCGCGTCGCGCTCGGCGGTGCCCGTCGCCAGCGTCACCTGTGCGTTGACCACCAGCCCGTGCCGGTTGTCGGTCAGTACATGCCCCATATAACAGAGCATCGCTCCAGTTCCCTTGCTCTTGCGAAACAGGCGCGCCTGCTCGTCAGTCGTGGATTGATGCGTCTCGTTACTGCGTTTCCGTCCGCGCCAATTGTCATTCGGCGCGGGCGGTTCGTCAGGAGGCGTGTCATCATCGTCTGGACTTGCCTTGGGCACAAAGCTCTTGTGCCCGGCCCATGCCTGAATCAACGTACCGTCGACGCTGAAGTGTTCGCCAGAAAGATACCCGCGCTCGCGCGCGGTCTCGACTGTCTCGTTGAAGAGCAATACCAGCACGTCGTGTTCGAGCAACCGGTCGCGGTTCTTGCTGAACGTCGAGTGGTCCCACACGGTCCCGTCCATCGGCAAGCCGACGAACCAGCGGAACAGCATGTTGTAGGAAATCTGTTCTACCAGCATGCGCTCGCTACGAATCGAGTACAGCACCTGCAGCAAAAGAGCGCGCACCAGCTTCTCCGGCGCGATGCTCGGGCGGCCTCCTTTGACGTCCGCCTCATACATCCGCGCGAACACATCGTCCATGCGTTTAAGCGCGTCATTGAGCCACGTGCGAATCGGACGCAACGGATGGTCCTTCGGCACGAAATCATCCAGCTTCAACACTGTGAACATAGATTCGGTAAAGCCATCCGGTCCGCGCATCTGTTCCATCTCGTTCTCATTGATGACATCAGTTCAACGTTTACGCCCACGTTCCGGATGACCGCCACACGAGGTATTTCACCAGCCTGCTAGGCCTGCTTGGCAGGCTTTTCCAACAATCCCTTTCCACGTATAACTCGCGCTTAGAAAGGTAAAATAGCCCATTCTTAGTTCGCGAGGACGTTCGCATGAAAATCTATCCGCCGCTTCATCCGGAGAACGACCCTGAGCGAGCCGCGCGCATAAGTGAGGCGATCGCCGACTTTCGTCCGGAAGATGACATGGAAGAAAGATCACGCCAACTGGCGCTTTCTCTTCTGAAAGCCGGCCATTTAATTGCGGCTGAAGCGGAGTTAACCGCTATCTCCGAGCGCCGCCAAGCTGGGCGGTGTTGAGGCGTTAGCGCAAGCGCTGGGTAACGGCAGGCGACTGGCTGAAACGTGGATATCGTTGCTCGCCCCTGGTTGTCACGATGCAGTGGCTCTAGCGAGAGCCAATACGCTCTCCACGCTGACTTTTGCAGAAAATTTCATCGAAAAATTTAGCACGATCGTCGTGGTAACCGAAGCGGCATGCAGGCGCCGCCAAGGGTTCTGTCGCATTAACGATGGTGCGGTAAAGTTCGGGCTGCACTAACCTAGCCTCGGCACACGATGAAGAAGAGCGCGACACCTCGAACGGACCTTGCTGCTAGCATTGCCAAGGTTTCGAAGCGGCTTCATTATCCGCTAGATTTGATGCTGCTATGCGTACGATGGTATGTTGCCTACTCGCTGAGTCTTCGCGATCTTGAAGAAATGATGGCCGAGCGCGCCATCGGTGTCGATTATTAACGGTGCATCGGTGGGTCATTAAGTTGGTGCCACTGTTGGAAAAGACGTTTCGCAAGCACAAGCGCCCAGTGGGCAAGAGCTGGCGCATGGATGAGACGTATATCAAGGTCAAAGGCTCGTGGAAATACCTGTATCGCGCCGTAGACAAGGCGGGTAACACGATCGACTTTCTGTTCAGAGCCAAGCGGGACAAGGTTGCTGCGAGGCGTTTTTTGAAAAGGCAATCGCTCAGAACGGTTCGCCTGAGAGGGTGACCATCGACAAAAGCGGCTCGAATTTGGCGGCATTGCATGCGGTGAACACCGAGCGTGAGACACCCATCAAGGTTCGTCAAGTCAAGTATTTGAACAACGTCGTCGAGCAGGACCATTGGGCAATCAAAGGTCGAACTCGCAGGATGCTGGGGTTTAAAGACTTCGACTGCGCACCTGTCATTCTGAGCGGCATCGAACTCATGCACATGATCAAGAAAGGGCAGATGAAGTGCGCAAACAAAACGCCGCTTTCTGCCGCCAACTAATTCTACTCTCTTGCTTCATAAGCAATGCATAACAATCGCATTTGCTCGACCAGCTTGCCTTACCGCGAGAACCCGGATTTGCCCGTAGCGAGTCATTGAGAGAAACTCGTTTCTCGTCAGGCACCTAAGCCAACGTCCCGCACGTTATCCACAGGCATTTCAATACAAACTGTGGATAACGCGATGATGCTCATCTCACGCGTGTTTTTGAAGCCGGGCGAAGGCCGCGCCAGACGTATTTCGCGGCGCTTGCACCAAACGAAGCAGCAGCACATCCCGGCTTTCGCAAATTGCTCGGGCAAGCACGATTTACCATCGCATACAAACTCGACGCCCGTTAATCACGAATTATTGATGACCGCGGGGCAGCCGTGAAGCTGTTACATATTCCGACCAATCCATGTGTGCCACCCACCTAATTGTCGAAGTCTTCTAGGGATACTCGATCGCTTGTCTCAGGAATTTCAATCTGCTCTAGAACCTTTGAAATACGCTGTTTGTTCAATTCGAACGCGAGCATGAGTTGTCTCGTCGTTGCGTTTGCCGCGCCCAGATATTCGCAAACTGATTTGATCGGAATGGAGAAAGAACAATAACCCCAGCCGAAGCCGTACGCCGAGAACCAAAGCGACTCATCGTAAGAAATAATCGGCTCGGTCATTCTTATCGATTGGGCACTCATGGTCCGCCTTTTTAGTTCGATGTCAAATCGTCACATAGTTCGCTGCTGTTGCGGGTGCGGCAACACTTCGAAAACGTTCGTACCTTGAGGTGCCGCAATTGGATCAACCTACGAGTACACAAGGCCCTCTTTAAAAGCTCAGTACAGTATTAGTGTACCGTTCGGGTCATGTCGAAAGGGCGTATTTATTTTGACGCCGAATCGGTCCGGATTATCTCCTTGATATAGCGCCGGGGAATACATATACGATGCTGCATAAGCGCTGGAGGAGCGGCAGCGATCAGGGGATTGGTGACCTTGCGAGCAAAAGCACCGAAAGGGAGCGTACGCCTTGCGCGCCGTGGATGAGCACGCCCTCGATGTCGGCCGTGGCTGAGGGCCCGGTCTGAAGTACAGCATAGTTCGCATCCCGCCATTCTGGGTGTTGGTAGGCGTGGTGAATGTTTGGAAGTATGTCCGCCGGGTCGAGCAGCACGATCAGGTGCTGCGGCAGGTACCCAAGGGTGTTCACGGTAAGTTGCTGGTCCGTCAGGCAGATTGATCCAGTTTCAGCGACAGCGAACACGGCGCGGACGACACCATAGTCGACATCAGCGAGGTCGGTTGGTTGTGTGCCTGGCGACAGCGTGCGGTTACCGGCGATCTCCGGGACGTTGGAGCAGATCACCTTAGCGTCCTTGAGCTTGGCTTGTACGGATGCCAAAGGGTCGACAAGGTCGTTCACCAACATCTCCCCGCCCATTTTCGCCAACATGTGACCGAACGCGTCCTGCAGATCGGGCGGCGGATTGCCGTCAAACAACGGCACTGCCGGCTCGGGCCGTTCCAGCTTGGGCATGTGCGCTCGGATAGAAGCGAGTATGACGTCGCGGTTGCTCACGGTTTCGTTCCCCCGTCGTCGCCTGACCGGTTGTGGTGATACCACTGGTGAAAGGTTTGTAACGGCGGCGGGGGCATTTCCCGCTCTCTGCCCCAAGTATTAAGGCGGTTGTAGATCACGAACCGCGGCAGGTGTTTCAGCGCGCTGTCCGCCATCGGCAACACCGCCCGGTACAGCTTGGGGCTTGATAGCAGCAGCCCGGCCGCCTTCATCATCGCCTTCTTCGTAACTGGCAGCTCATGCGTCTCTGACATCACCGTGCGCCAGTCGGCTATCTGTTCATGGATGTTGATTTGTTGATTTTGACCGGACACACGTTGGTGCAAGGTATCCGTCAGCGGAACCCGTTAGGGCGGTTGCGCGGCTAAATGTCGACGATCTTTCGCAGTAGAGAGTACGAAACGCGCCAGTGACCATCAGTGTCATTGACGGCAATCGAGGCGGTCTTCGCATTTAGTCGAACGATGATGCCGACGCGCTCGCTCAGGTGCTTGTCGGTGAAGCCAACCGTGTCACCGATGAAGAATTCCTCACGTTGCGTTCTCGGCGGTGGTTTCGGTTCGACATGAGGCTGAGCATTCGAAGTTCCTGGGATGATCGCTGCGTAGAGTACGCCCCAACGGCGTCGAGTTGCGCTGTCCTGAACCACGGCCTGTGTCTGGCGAAGTTCAACTATGGTGCCTTGCGCGGGCGGTCCAAGCGGGTTGTCGCCGACGTAGTTGACGGCCATCCCCAGGTGCAGGCGTTGACGTATTTCGAGAATACGTCGAGGGTCATCAAGCATTTTGCCGATAGCTAGATAGAGGCGATATAGCTCGGCGCTGGGCGCCTGCCGAAGCGAGTCGAGAATGTCCATGGTGTAGAGGTGTTTTAACGGGCGAGCGGCAACAGTTCGTGCACGCGATTGACGGGATACGATGGCAGTTTCTCAAGCGTTCGTTCGAGCCACGCATAGGGTTCGATACCGTTAAGGCGAGCCGTCCCGATGAGGGAATACATGGTTGCCGCCGCCCGGGCGCCTCGTGGAGAACCTGCGAACATCCAATTCGATCTTCCGACGGCAATGGGCCTGATCTGGCGTTCCAGAGCATTGTTGTCTGGCAATAGGACGCCGTTTTCCGTGTACCGGATCAGCGCCTCCCAATGCCGTAACGCATAACCGAATGCCTTGGCAAGCGGCGCTCGTGGGACCAAACCGATGCTGTTCGCCTCGAGCCACTGAAGAAACTGTGCAAGCACCGGCAAGGCTTCGGTTTGCCGTGCCGCGAGCTTGATGTCTGGTGTCTGGTCTTTGACCCGTGATTCAATCGCATATAGCTTGGCGATCCACTGAAGGGCTTGCGCTGCGAGCCCCGGCTCCTTCTGATCCTTAGCAATTTCGAAGAACCGTCGACGGCAATGGGCCCAACATCCAACCTCGATAACATCGCCGCGCGCGTATAGCGCACCATGGCCGCTATACGCGTCAGCCTGCAGATACCCTTTGTATCCGTTTAGGTACAGCAGCGGATGTGCTCCAGCACGCGACTCGGCGAACTCGAACACGACTGCCGGCGGATGGTCGACCCACAAGCCGTTCTCGTTGCGCTGGCCCGCGCCCAGATAACCCCATAATCGTGCTGTGCGCGTTGATGGGTGCCCTCGCTCAAGCAGAGGTAGCGTCGTGTCATCCACGTGCATGCGCGGCGCCTTCAACTGGTGAGCGCGCAAGCTAGGCAGCAGTACCGAGAGTAGCTCGGCCGATGCCAGCTTCCATTCGCACAACGTAGCTCGCGGCAAGTACACGCCACGGCGCGCGTAGCGCATTTCCTGTCGATTCAACGGCAAATGATCGACATAGGTGTTGACCAGGACGTTGGCGAGCAGGCTGGCGCTTGCATTGCTCTTAGGCAACGGCGAGGGCTGAGCGCTTGCGGTCACGATGGTCGATTCGCTGTCCTTCTTCGCCACGTATTTGAAGCGGATGTGCTCAATGACGGTCAGCTTGGACGGCTCGTAATGCAGCGTCTCGCTACGCTCTTCGCCAATGCGTTCGAGCGTATCGAACGCCATCTTCTGTTCGTCGCTCAGATCGTATTCGATGCGTGTACGTGGCAGGTCCTTGGGTAGCGCCGGACGCCCTTTACGGGTGTGACTCTCTACAGGAACGGCGTCTACTGCTGGCGGTGCCGGGATATCCGTGGCGGCGTCAAACAGCTCGGCTTGGCCTGCCAGGCGCTCGGAGCTTACGCCAAAGCGCGCACGGTTCAACTGCGCAATCTGATGCTGGAGGATTTCCAACTGCTCCCACAACACCCGTGCAAGCCGATTCTGTTCGAGCGCGAACGCTTGCAGCGCATCGGGCTCGACGGGAAGATCCGCGACAGTGACGGCGTTGGGTGGCATGTGTTCCATGATGCCTAACTCAGGCCACGTTTACAAGCTCGGCGCTGCGCTGGAGCACCTCACGTCACGCGCGTTACTGCCACGGTGCGGTGCGGCTCTCGCGCCGGAATCTCGATGCCTTCAAGCCATGCGTTGAGCTCGGCGAGCGTGAAGCCGCGCTGGGCGAGCAATGAGGGTGCCGGGAAACGGCCTCTTTCGAGACGCTTATACCAAAGCGCGAAGCCGGTCCGGTCCCAATAGAGAATCTTCACTTTGGAGCGGTCTCGCGCTACGAAGACGAACAGGTTGCCCGATTCAGGCTTCTGAGCAAGTAGCGGCTCGACGAGATAAGACAGCCCATCGATCGCCTTGCGCATATCGACCGGGTCGCGACAGATGTAAGCGCGAACGTCCGAGGCAATCAGCACCGGCCACCTCCGAGCTGGCCAAGCACAAAGCGCACGATGCGCTCGGCGTGAACGCCGCTCAGTTCGATACGAACGCCAGCGAGCGATAGCGTCACACCGTCACGCGACGGCGACACATCAGCCGCTTGCGTTGCAACAAGCGGCCTTGAGGAAGCCAGTTCACCATCCAGATTGGAAACGATGAATGCCGCATCCGCAGTAATCGCGAGCGGCTGCTTAATCTCTTTGATGTGGGTCGAAAGCTTCTTGCGCCACAGGCTGAAGGTGCTGACCGCCAAACCCTGTTCCCGGCAAAACCGCCGAGCGCCCACACCACTCGCCTTCCAGGTGGTAACCATTTCGCCCCAGAACGCTTCCCCTTGCCGTGGGCGACGTGTACCCATCGCCGTTGCAGCCTTAATGATCTCGTCTTCCATCGCATTGCCCTCGTTCTCACGAAAGCATCACCTTCACATTCGGGACGTCGCATTCAAGACGGGATCCGCTGACGCTTACGGTGCAAGAGCCGTTCAGCGTGGAGGAGAACACGATCTTGCTGTATTTGCGCGCACTAAAGGTTGGGTCCAGGATGACGCCGATCGGCCCAGCATAGGTGGCGCCGTAGCTGAGGCCGCCCGAGCGGCGGGACCCGCGCGCTGTTCCGAGCGGTGATCGTGCGGTACGACGTGTCCGGCACCCGAATACGTCACCAGAAACTGCTGACACAAATTTCTCGATGTAACGCACGGAAACCGATCGGTAAACCAATGCATTCTGTGAGTGGTTAGGATCGTCTCGTTGCCCTGCATTGCATGGAGGATATATCGAATGCTGAGTCATCACGAACTTGCAACACTCATGTCGCTCGGCGGTGGCGACAGATTTCTCGATCCTTTCGATCTGGATGTCCAGGCGCTCAGGCGGTACCGACTCGTCGAAGTGGCCGAGCAAAAAATATCGCGGAATTCGTTAGAAGCTACCGTGCAATTGACGCGCTACGGTCGCCAGTTCCTCGAACGAATGAGGCTCGTCTCGCGCGCCTGAGTGGGTTGTTAGACGCTGGCATGGCAACGGTTTAATCGGGCAGGGGTGCGTTGGTATTTGAAACTGCCGCAGGCCTCTCGACGTTAAGGTATCTACCCTCTACTCATATGAGGCTAGGGCGCACGATGGACGGTTCTGATGCTGTACGAAGTTCAACCCCACGACGACTGATTTTTCGGCAGTGCATTGTGCGGATCGAAAACGTCGAGACGATCTGTTGCGTCCAAATTCTCTGTGTACAGAACGAGATTCTTGCCGTTAGGTGTTAGTCGTGATTTGAAGAGGATGCCTTTGGCGCCGCTCGAGACGACCTCATCGCCGATGATCCAACTTGGTGGCTCGATCCGTTCATTGAACCAGCAGTGGCGCCAATCGCAATAAAAATCCTCCCACAAAGGAGACCACTTGCCACTCTCGTATCCGCCGGTGAAATCGACAATAGGGGCGGCCGTGAGGCTGTAGCTAACCAGCGTCCCTGGTGGCATCAAGGACGAGAGTTGCTGATACTCTCTGACGGCAGTGTCGTGATCCAATCCCAGATAAAGCGCGTTGAGTCCGACACGATTCGCGCGACCGCCATGCGTTCCTGCTCCAGCGCCGCTCATCGGCGCGACTGCCCACTTTGGGACGAGCATCCGATATACGGTCACGTCGGACAGGTTCGCAAAAATCATCCCGCCGCGCCCGCTTCGAGGGATGCAACAAAACGGATGATATCGTCGGCCCGACCTTCGGACACCAATTGTTCGGCGGTTTTATAGTCGAACACCGGGAGGGGTTCGTTTCGGTACCAAAAAAGCGCCCTCGAGACGTCGCCTGCAAGATCAGTCGCGGCGCGGATCACCCTTAGGGCGTCACGAAGAAACCGTTGTACGCTTTCGGACGCAGGTTGCCTGCTGATCGTATTGCGGTGCACGTGCGCTTGCTGCGCCAGGGTTTGCAAGTCAATATGCAAAGCCTCGCCGAATCGACGGGCCGACACAATTGGTGCGGGGTCGTCTGGGTCACGCAACGACGCCATAAATCGATCAAAGCCGATGTCTGCGCCGGGAACAGTTGCATCTGCATTTAAGTTCATAGCATCGCCTTGTGCACTAATTATGCACAAGACTAGCACAACATCCGGTGTTTCGTTGCTTCAGAAAACAAGCGACGCGCATGTGACGGCCTTGAACCAGAAAACCAAGTAGGATTGTCTACGCGCGGCTTGTGGACTTTTGGAGTCGAGACACCACCGTACAGTGCGCGATTCTTTGGTTTGCTCGGCATTCGTTGATGGCGAGCAGAGGTCGAACCGGACTATACCAAACACGCAGCTGCCCTTCAAATTGCAGTCAAGCGCTCATCTCGACACGAAGCAAAAAATGCCGAACCGAGAGTGAACTCCAGTAAAATTATACCTTTTACAAGGCTAACTGGCCTAATGTGGGATTGCTCACACTTTGTTTCAATTTGTTGCATTTAGCTGGGAAGCCCGCCAGGTGTGAGTTCGTGGCGGGTTAGGGTGAGGCCGCGCGTTTCAACATGGTTAAGACTTCGAACCAGAGTCCGTTAAAGGATTTAACAGATTAAGGAGCGCACACCATGAAGATCAACTCCAGCGACGTCCCTGCAGCACTTCAGACCAACCCACTGCGCATGGCCGCCAAGAGCAAGGTGCAAAGCGCGGGCGCGGTGCAGCAAGCCATCGCAGCCGATGCAACAAGCTCGTCGGTGAGCTTGTCGTCCTTATCGGATATGAGCGCGACGGGCGCGTCGGACATCGACACGGCAAAGGTCGAATCGATCAAGGCCGCACTTCGCGACGGCACCTATAGGATCGAGTCGGGCAATATCGCTAGCGGTATGCTGAGCAGCGCTAGCGAACTGATGAAGACGCAGTCGCGTTGATGGAAGCTCGTCTGAGCGAGCGATTTCCGTTGTTAAGCGAGGGCGTTCGCCAGGGATGTCGTTTTCATGCTCGTTGGGATGTTTGAGCAAATCCAAGGCTGCTAATACCAATTATCAGCCTTGGACAAATACCGAATCTACTGTTTGCATGAGTGTTTTGAGGGAAAAGCATGCACGATCCCGTTCAAGATGCGGCATGCAGGCGATGTCGGCGTCGGGAACGCCCAAGGGGCCACAAATCTCTTAATGGTTACATAAGCTCTTGCGCCCGGCCGACGGGCGCGAGTGTGGGCTTTCGCCATTTCTCCGGGAACACGAAGATGGGGAGGGTGGAGTCGGACAACCCGAGGCAGTGTTAGCGCAATATTTGGCCGCGTCGCGCACGGGCGACCTCGGCACGCCCCCGGTCGCCCGCTTTGAATAAAACTGTCGGTCAAAGCTAAACGGCAATGGTCTGGGTGCCAGACGAACGGCTGTAGGAACCATTCCCCGGGCTGGCCGAAAGACGAAAACATCAAGTGCGAGTGCTCCCTTTGATTAATCTTCAAGCCCACTGCAAAACCGCCGTTAACACGCCAAACGCTTCGTAAAAGTAATCGTCATCGTAACCGCGCGGCCGTCCATCGACATAAAGCGGCTACATTCTTTTTACTAACACGGGGACTAGGTCAATGCAACGGTGGAAACTAAGCGCGCGACTGTGGATAGCACTGGCGATCATGTGCGCGGGGGTACTCGCCATAGGAACATGGGGCGCCTTCAAGACTCGCGACACGCTGATCACACTGCGCCAGGCGGAACTGCGCACAGTGGTGGGAACAGCCTATTCAATCGTCGAACGATACGGCGCGCTTGCGGAATCAGGCAAGATCTCGCTCGCCGATGCCAAGCACAACGCCGCCGAAGATTTGCGCGTCATGCGCTATCAGGGCGCAGGGGGCTATCTCGTGATCCTTGACCCGCATGCCACGGTCTTAATGCATGCGGTTCGGCCGGAAATGGAAGGCAAGGACATGAGCAACTTCAAGGACCCCGACGGACATCGGGTCTTCCAGGAAGGCGCCGATCTGGCCGAGCAGCAAGGCGAGGGGTTCATGGGACTGAAGTTTCCCAAACCCGTCACCAACGAAATCGCACCGAAGACGAACTACGTAAGGCTATACAAACCTTGGCACTGGACCCTGGTTACGGGCGTATTCACCGATGACATTGATCACGCGTTCTACAGTACCCTTGCGCAATACGTGGGCGCGGCCGTCGCGCTGTGTCTGGTCGTGTCGATTCTTATGGGCGTAATCATCCGCGGCATACAGAAGCAACTGGGCGGCGAGCCGGACTACGCGGCGCACGTCGCCACGCGCATCGCGGATGGCGATCTCAATGTCCAGGTGAACACACATCCCGGTGATACGTCCAGCATGCTCGCCGCAATGAAACGCATGCAGGCGCAGCTATCGGTCGCCATCTCGCAGATTCGTGTGGGTGCCACGGCGATCACGGCAGCATCCAAGGAAATAGCCGCGGGCAATGCGGACCTGTCCCGCCGCACTGAAGACCAAGCCAGCGCGCTCGGCGAAACGGCGTCGAGCATGGAGCAGCTCACCGCGACGGTCAAGCAGAACGCAAGCAACGCGAAGCAGGCCAGCACGCTCGCGCTCGATGCATCGCAAACAGCCGCGCGCGGCGGCGACGTAGTCAGTCAGGTAGTCGATACGATGAATGGCATTTCACTGTCGTCGGGCAAGATCGGCGACATCATCGGCGTGATCGAAGGAATCGCGTTCCAGACGAATATCCTGGCATTGAACGCAGCGGTTGAAGCGGCTCGGGCAGGCGAAGAAGGGCGGGGCTTCGCGGTCGTCGCGGGCGAAGTGCGCAGTCTTGCGCAACGCAGCGCGGCAGCGGCGAAAGAGATCAAGACGCTTATCGATGAATCCAGCGCGAAGGTGGTCGATGGCTCGCAACTGGTTGAGCGCGCCGGCGTCACGATGGCCGACGTGGTCCGGCATATCAAGCAGGTTGCGCTCATCATGGCCGAGATCAGCGAAGCCTCGTCGGAGCAGAGCGCGGGCATCGAACAGGTGAACATTGCGGTGGCAAGCATGGACCAGACGACGCAGCAGAACGCCGCGCTGGTCGAGGAAGCGAGCGCCTCCGCCGACGTCCTGCGCACCCAGACGGCGCAGCTTGAAACTGCGATCGCGGTATTTTCGGTGCATTGAACGCACGTAGTGCTGCGAAACGTAGCCGGCGTGATGCTGGCTGCTTCGCTAAGCAAGCCTTGTCGGCAACAAGTCTCTGAAAACGATCGAACATGCGGTTTTTGTCTTTGTTCGACTATGTCGCTTTTTTGGCCTCTTTTGAATTTCGAGTGAGCGGGTTTGCGGGTCAAGGGACGGGATCGAACTCTGCCCGGAATGCCGATGGAGGAGTTTCAGACCGTGGCACGTTGGTTCCATCGACGCCATGTGTACGAACACAACGGCGGCGAAGTTGACGAACGCTACTTGAAGGAAAGCGGCGACACGACAGTCCGGTTGAAGCAACACATTCACGAAACGCAAGAAGAAGCGCACGCGTTGATTGGTTCGATGGTCAAGATGGCCCGCAATGTGCACCGGGGCTTCCACGAGTTCGTGGAGCCAGTAGACGAACCAATCAAAGCGTTGAAGGACAAGGAAGCCCGCATGGCAGCGTATCGGTAAGTGAATAGTCAGGCCTTGCGGAGGCATAATAAAGCGTAAACGGCCTGCTGTTCGAGGACTGCTGGACACGGCTGTAGGGGCGAAGGCTTTGCGAGCCGATATTGAAGCCGAAGAACTGCTGCGTGCGGTTGCAAATCTATGTCGGAGCCGGGTGACGAAAAGCTTGCCTACGCCCGCAAGATGGTAGATCTGCTCGTGGACGGCCTGCGCCCCGGAGGGAGTCCGTGCACGGAAAGTCAGACAGGAAAATCGGCCCTTCGCTGACCAAAAAGTATTCCCGTGATTGGACAAAGCCGGTCATTGGCCGGAGGGAGACAAGCTGTGGGAGCGCACGACCCGTGGCGAAGCCATCGGGCAGATCACCTTCACGATGGCCTCGCGTCATGGCGTCAAGGCGCGCACGGTGCGCCAGCATCTGTGGATGCAGCGTGTGGAGTTACCCGCAGGCCGAGGCAAGTGCGTCGCGGCCACCTGTCTGGTCGCACGCGAGTTCGACGCTCCTGCGGGCGTCAAGCCGATCGAATGGGACTTGCTGACCAACCGCGGGGCGACTACGTTGGAGGGGGCGATCGGATTGATCGACTGGTATCGAGCGCGCTGGGAAATCGAGATGTTGTGCAACATCTTGATGAATGCTTGCCGCGTCGAGGCGCTTCAGTTCGGTTCGATCAAACAACTCGAGCGCGCACTGGCGCTGTTCCTGGTAGAAGCTTGGCGCGTGGCCTATCTGATGCGCCTGGGACGCACTTGCCCCGATCTGGATGCGCATCTGTTCTTTGATCCCGACAAAATTCGCAGTGCCTACCTGCTCACGAAAGTGCGCCGCCCGGCCCAGCCGAAGCTCAACGAAGTCTTGCGATTGATCGCACGCCTGGGCGGATTCCTCGGGCGCAAGGGCGACGGCGAACCCGGTGCGAAAACCATCTGGCTCGGACTCAGAGAAGTTCATATCGCCGCAAAAACATTGCGCTTGTTACGCGACGACCGCGACAGTTGTGTATAACGCGATACATTGTACGGTCTCTCCCCGACAATCGATTAGACTGAATATTCCACGCCAAAGTGAACACGAATTCCACGGCAAAGTTAATGCCGATTCCACGGCAAAAAGAACAGGGTTTCCACGCCATCGCGAACAAGAATTCAGGGTGGCGGCGACGCGGGTCAACGGTGGCACGATCGACAGTTTTGTCGGGAGTGCCGAATGGCAAATGTCAGGTTGACCATGCGCAAAATCAGGGAAGTGCTGCGGTTGCATTTCGAGTGTGACCGCAATCGAAGGGAGATCGCCGACGCGGTCGGTGCCTCGACGACGACGGTGTGGCATTACCTGCGCCGCACGCGGCTGGCAGGGCTGAGCTGGCCGCTGCCATCGGAACTGCTGACAGACGACGTGGCGCTCGAGGCAAGGCTGTATCCGCCGCCGGCGCGGCGCGAGCCAACGCGCGGCATGCCGGACTGGCCGACCGTGCATCGCGAGATCGGCAGGAAAGGCGTCACGCTCGATCTGCTGTGGCAGGAATATAAGGCTCAGCATCCGGACGGCTGCGGCTACAGTTGGTTCTGCAAGGCTTACCAGGAATGGGCGCAGCGGCTTCCGGTCACGATGCGGCAAACGCACGTGCCGGGCCAGAAGCTGTTCGTCGACTATAGCGGCAAGAAGCTCGGCATCATCAACCCGGACACCGGAGAAATCCGCGAGGCCGAGCTGTTCGTCGCTGCGCTCGGCGTGTCCGGGCTTACGTTTGCGGAGCTCACCTGGACTCAGCAGCTTCCAGACTGGATCGGCTCGCACGTGCGCGCCTTCGCGTTCTATGACGGCCTGGTCGAGATTCTGGTGCCCGACAAATTAAAATCGGGCGTCCACAAGCCGGGGTTTTACGATCCGGATATCAATCCAACCTACCAGGAAATGGCCAGGCATTACTCCGTGGCTGTGATCCCGGCTCGCAGTAAAAAACCGAGGGACAAGCCGAAAGCAGAGCTGTCGGTCCTCCTGGTGCAGAGATGGGTCCTCGCCCGCCTGCGCAACCAACGCTTCTTCAGCCTGGGCGAGGCCAACCGGGCGGTCGCCGCGTTGCTGGGCGATCTGAACAACCGGCCCTTCAAGAAGCTGCCTGGCTCACGCCGTAGCGTCTTCGACGAAATCGATCGCCCAGCACTCAGGCCGTTGCCCGAGCAGCCCTATCAGTACGCGGAGTGGAAGGTCGCGCGTATCGGGCCGGACTATCACGTCGAGCTTGATCAGCACTATTACTCGGTGCCGTATCGCTACGCGCGCGAGCAGGTCGACGTGCGCCACACGACCAACACCGTCGAGATCTTCCATCGCGGTCAACGCATTGCCGCTCACGGCAAAAGCGCTCGCCGTCGCTACCACACCACGATCGACACACACATGCCGCCGGAACACCTGGCGGTCGCCAAGGGCTGGGATCCGGAGCGGCTGCGCAACTGGGCCGCCGACATCGGCCCGCATACGGCGGCCGTCATCCAGCACCTGCTGGGTGCCCGCAAGCACCCCCAGCAGTCGTATCGCACCTGCCTGGGTGTACTGCGCATGGGCAAGGACTACGGGCGCGACCGGCTCGAAGCTGCCTGCCGCCGCGCTATCGATCTGAAAGCGCCGAACTACAAGTTCATTGATTCGACGCTGAAGAACGGCCTGGACCGAGAGCCCGAATCCAATACCAGGCAGGCCGACCTACCGCTTGTGCATGCCAATGTGCGCGGGCCTTCGTACTACCACTGAAACTGAAAGGGAGTCTATATGCTGCATCATCCCACTGTCGACAAACTGCACGCGCTGCACCTGTCCGGCATGGCAGCGGCGCTTGCCGAACAACAGTCCCAGGACGGAATTGACCGGCTGGGCTTTGAAGAACGTCTGGGGCTGCTGGTCGAGCGTGAATCCAGTGAACGTGACTCGCGACAAACGGCGGCCCGGCTGCGCCGGGCCAGACTGAAGATGCCCGACGCGTCGCCCGAGGACATCGACTATCGCACCGCCCGCGGCCTGGACCGGGCGCTCACCGCCCGACTGCTGACCGGTGAGTGGCTTCGGGAAAGGCAGAACCTCATCCTGGTTGCCCCGACTGGGCTCGGCAAGAGTTGGTTGGGTTGCGCCTTCGCCATCCAGGCGTGCCGGCAAGGGTTCTCCGCCTACTATCTGCGCGTGCCGAAACTGAACGAGGAACTGGCGATCGCACATGGCAGCGGGCGCTACGCGCGATGGCTCGCACAACTCGCCAAGACGGATCTCGTGATTCTCGACGATCTGGCAATGGCGCCGCTGACCGATTCCGCGCGGCGCGATCTGCTTGAGGTTCTTGACGACCGTTACGGGCACCGTTCCACGCTCGCTACCTCCCAGATTCCGGTGGACCACTGGCATGACGCGATCGGCGAACCCACCGTCGCCGACGCGATCCTTGACCGGCTGGTGCACAACGCTCATCGCATCACGCTCGAGGGCGAATCGCTGCGCAAGACGCGCAGCCGATTGACCGCGAAGCCGCAGTCCGAGTAAAAAGGTAAAGGTCCCGCGTCGCTACGCTCCGTTTGTTCGCGATGGCGTGGAATCCTTGTTCGCTTTGCCGTGGAATTACGATTCACTTTGCCCTGGAATGGCTGTTCTCTTTGCGTGGAATACGCAATTAGACCGTGGCGATGACGTGCAAACAAGTTTAGTGGCCCGCTTCTTTCGCCGTGAGCGAATTCGTGACCGACTTTACACCCGGCGTCGCAGCAGCGATTTCGGTTGCCTTTTTTATTTGTCCGTCGTCCGGTGCGTTACCATCAAGTGTCACGATTCCCTTTCGCGAAACTACGCGCACATCAGAACTATCGAAATTTTTCTCATTATCGAAAGCCTTCTGAACAGCCTCCTCAAGCTTAAAATCTGCTTTGATCACAGCCGTCTTCCGTGCGAACGCACTTTGTTGGGCGAAGGATACGCCAGCTGTGCTCATGGCGCCAATGCCTATAAGCGTGGCCGTAGCTAGGACAGTTGCTCTATGTGAAAAGGTGGTTTTCATATCGGAGAATATCCTCAATTATCGAGAGTTTTTCTAGTTTGTCCGAGACATCTAGAAACCGGCAAGAAGTCGCGTTCATCCTATCTTGACTTAGCATTCGTTTGCTTTTCCGACATCGAAATTGGAGAGGAAACGTTTTTAGTCGCCTGTACGGTCCTTTCGAAGTACGCGCAGTTGATGAGTGAGAGGAGTCTGCGATGTTCGGCCACCCGAAAATTCGCGGCTTTCAACATCGTTGCCCACTTGATAACTTTCCACACGATCATTGTGTAGCTCCTCTCAACAGCACAGAGTCGAGTACAAAAAACTAGCCACAGCGAGTCTTTGCTGGTCACATCATTCTGCATTTGCCGCAGCCTCGATTATCTTTGCCACAGCGCGCGGCTGGGACATGTAGACAACATGGCTGGAATCGATCTCGGTCGTAATCGAATGTGAGCGCTTATACATTGCACGTTCCAAATCGGGATTGATAGCCCGATCCTGAGTCGCAACAATCGCGTAACTGGGCTTATCTTTCCACGCCGGCGCTGAAATCGCCTCGGTGATCGCTTTCACCGAAGGCGGCACCTGGGAGACTGCCATTAGGTCTGTTTGCGCGTGCGGCAAATCAGCAGCGAAGTCGTCGTGAAATTTGTCGACAGGAATGAAAAGAAAACCATCCTTCGAAGGTGCTATATCGTTGGAAGCTGCAGGCTTGCTTGCAAGAAGTTGTCCGGCGCTTTCGCCAACATCGGGCTGAAGCGCAGCCACATACACCAAGCTTTTCACGTGCGTGTTATTGCCCGCTTCCGTAATGATCGCGCCACCATAGCTGTGTCCTACGAGCACGGCGGGTCCGTCGAGTTGGTCCAGGATTCGATCAGTCGCGGCGACATCGTCGCCGAGTGAGGTTTCAGGCGGCTGAACGATAGCGACGTGATAGCCGTCTTTGCGCAGGATATCGGCCACTTTGTTCCAGCCCGATCCATCGACGAAAGCTCCGTGAACCAAGACGACATTCTTGACGGCATCCGCAGGCGTTGCTTGTGCGTTAGTCAATCCAAGCATAACGAAAATGGAGGCGGCGGTTCGGGTGAGACTCTTGACCATTGTCTTTCCTGTGTTGTAAATGATGATTAACGTGAACTTGTCTTATGGTGGACGATCGTATTTTCATACGATGCTAGGCGTTGGTACGAAAGTCGGTCACTAGTGATCAATATGAACGAGCGGTGCCGAAGCTTGCGGCCCGTAAAAACGTGTTGACAGAAGGACAAAAAAATCAAACGGCCATGAAAACTTTGAAAAACCAATGTAAAGCGATCGAAGGTCTGCGAAGCAGTCGGTAGGACACCTGCTGACGGCACGAATTCTATCTGAGACGCCAAGCAGCGGAACGACGCCAAACCCTCATTTTGAGTCATCCGCATCGATGCGTTTGGGTATAGCTCTTTTAGGCATGCCTGATAGCACGTGCTGTTATGTGAAAAGCGATTATTCAACGCGTCTTTTGGTTAGTCTCTAGTCCACTGCGTCATTGACTTGGCACCGGTCGAATTGGACGAGAAGGATCGTCATATTTCCATTTGATTGGTTTCTGGTTTTGATTGTGCTCGCGAATATGACGCATCAGTTTGCGATCTAGATCCTTCACCGAAGTGAAGACGCCGCGAGCGATCACATCACGCTGAATGCGTGAGAACCAGTTTTCCACCTGGTTAAGCCACGAAGAGTAAGTCGGCGTGAAGTGCAAGCGTACGTTGCGATGCGCGGTGAGAAAGTCGACCACCCGCTGCGTCTTGTGGCTGCTTACGTTATCGCAGATCACGTGGATTTCCCGACGTTTGGGCTGGCTGGCGACGACGTCAGTCAGAAAGGCCACAAACTGCTCGCTGGTGTGGCGCGACGCCGTCTTGCCCAGCACCTCGCCGGTCGCCGTATTGAACGCGGCGAACAGGCTGAGTGTCCCGTTGCGTTTGTATTCGAAGCCATGGCTCTCGGCGCGTCCCGGCGACAGCGGCAGCATCCGGTCCTTACGCTCAAGTGCCTGGATCGCGGTCTTTTCATCCACGCAGAACACCGCCGCGTGCGCCGGCGGGTTCAGATACAGCCCGATCACGTCGGCCGCCTTGGTCTCGAAGTCCGGGTCGTTGGAGACCATGTGTCGTTCCAAGCGCTGCGGCTTGATGCCGTGTTTACGCCAGATGCGCTGCACGGCCGAGACCGACACGTCGCCCAGTTCTGCTGCGAGCTTGTAGCTGCTCCAGTGTGTCGAACCGTCGGATGGTTTGTGCTTGAGGGTGCGGCTGAGTACCCGCGCTTCCAACTTGGCAGGCGGCTGCACAGGAGCGCGCCCGGGGTGGCGAGCGTACATGCCGGCCAGTCGCTCGTTGAGGAAGCGCCCCGACCAACGTGCGATGAAACGTGAGTCGCAGCCCAGTGCGCTCATGATCCCGTCGCGCGATTCACCGTCCTCGAGCATCAAGATCAGTTTTGCACGTCGCACGTCCGCCGCGCGCACCGTTCGGCTGCGTGCTGCTGAAAGTAATTGCGCACGTTCGGTATCAGTCAGATTCATTTTTCCCATGCGTAAATTCCAACGTAGATGGGGTGCCAAGTCAATGACGCATTGGACTAGGGGTTGGAATCGGAATCGGGATCGGGTTCGAGTTTGGTGCAGAGTTTCGTTACGAAGTCGGCTGAAGGATCGTTTAGGTTTCGTCGATTTAGGGTGTCTCAAGCCGCGGCGTAAACCAGTCCCGCGAATTTACGTTAGCAACCTTTCCAAAAGGATGCGTGCAGTCATAGAAGAATCACTAACTTGCTTTCACTGATGTTTCTGCCGGGAATGACGGCATGCTTGTTTGGTCGACTATCTGTAACGCCATCGAAGCGCAAAAATACCTGTGACGTCAGAGACTGCAGTCTTGTGCTTTTACCTCAACAACTGATGAGTCAACGATAACAAGCGATCATCACTAGAGAATCGCGGGCGCAACCAACGGAATTGCATGCTCTTGCTCGATCTGTTCCGCTCGTATCATCGCTCCCGCATTTTTAGGCGTCAAGCGATAGCTTCGGGGCCGATACACCCGCTCTCCCGGAGAAATAATAAGCCCGCTCAACGCACAAGTTCCACCCCTAGGCGCACGAGTAACTCGCCATATCTGATCTCGATACCGGCATGACCCAGGATCGCACCAATCTATGATTGCTGTGCTGTTCGTGGGGCGTTCGAGTACTTTCACTAGAGCCTGCGGTCCGCGGTTCGCTGTTGCGACAGCGCAGCTTTCGCTGAGATGCCATCCCCGATCCATCGCACGTATCTGTTGCTGCACAGCGCAATCATTCGATCTGATATGCAGACCCCGGACAATGCTTGCCCAAGCTGACAATTCTAGTGGGAGTTTCAATGTCGAATCCTGTCAATCAAGGGTCTTGATCAAGTATCGGCGCGCCGCTCGATTCACTGGCCCTTGCGCGAACGACTTCTGAGAACCTGGGGTGCAAAGCCAAACGAGCGGACGAAAGAACGCCGCATTCTTTCGCTATCACCAAAGCCAGTGTCCCGAACAATTTTTTGAATGGTCGTCGTGCTGTGTTCTACAAGGTGGCGGGCGACCTCTAGTCGCATTTTTTCAATTGCCTTCGCGGGCGACTCCCCCGTGGTAGCACGAAAAAGTCGTGAAAATTGCCTTGGGCTGAGCTTCGCAGCGTCGGCAAGGGAAGCTACCGTTAATGGTTTCCCAAGGTTTTGTCTAGCATATCGAAGCGATTCCTCGATACGATCGGAGCCAGAGTAGAGATCCGGACCAATAGTGATCTGTGGTTGATTGCCCGACCGCCGGTGATCCAGGACCATTACTTTTGCCACCGATTTCGCCAACTCTTGTCCAAGATCCTGTTCAACCATGGACAAAGCGAGATCCATACCGGACGTGACGCCCGCTGAGGTCCAGATTTGGCCGTCTCGCGTAAATATTCTTTCAGGCACTACCTTCGCGTTGGGAAAACGCCGCGACAACTCAGCGGCCATGGCCCAATGCGTTGTGGCTTGTCTGCCATCGAGCAGGCCAGCTTCTCCAAGCGTGAACGCGCCTACGCATGTCGAAGCGATTCGGCGTGACGAAATTAACGAGTCCTTCAGGAACGCCAGGGTAGCCGGGGTCGCTGGCTGAAAATCGATGGCCGCGCTAACAATGATTGTGTCAAACGGGCCGTCGCCGAATCGATTTGTGAGCATATCGGTGCCAAATGATGTTCGTACCCGTCCATCTTCAGATAAGAGGCACACATCATAGTGCTGTTGACCCATCATGGCATTCGCGAACTCGAATACCGACAACACGCTCAGGCTAAGCACCTGTAAGTTCGCGGTTACTACTAAAGCAATTCGCTGCATTGAATCCTCATCGGTTCGATTGGGCCGTATCTTACAAACCTAAAATCCGAGACGGAGGACGATAACCCCTCTTTTTGAGTCAAAACAAGATTGTTCTTTGCGTTATTCAGCAGACGGTTGTAGCCCGCATACCCATCCTTTCTTAAATAGACTCGAGTTTTGTCAGTGTCATTCGCCGTTATGTAAGCATTTCAACCACGCGTGATTCGCATACGCGCAGCTTTATCTTCAACGAGGGTGCCATGAAAACCGGCTACACCGACTCTGAGTTCGCTAAGGAAAGAGACGGCCTAAGCTCCTGATCCGTTGGGGTCATCCGTCCAAAACAAGCCAGGCGCATACAGCAACACCGTGAACTCGGCGATTGTTTGTTGCCTCGTGCGGCGAAATCGCATCCGTTCCGTAGATCCAGAACAGGCGCAAGCAAGGGGCTTAGACAGTAACAATCAATCGGCCCATGTGTTGATTTCGTTCCAACGTGCGATGCGCCTCAACAATATTGTCGAACTCGAAACGTTGTGCAATGACCGTCTTCAGTTTGCCGGATGTGAGGCCATCGATAATGAATTCTACTGCCTCCTTTTGCAACAAAGGCGTCGTGGTCGTGTCGAACAGGTTGTATCCATGAATCGTAATCCGCTTCGCAAGCACCGAAAGCATCGGAAGCGGCGTAACCTCTTCGCTAAGGGCGCCGTAGACTAGGATCGTGCCCCTGGGAGCGGTCGCTTCAACCAGCTTTGCGAAGTTCGGACCGCCAACCGGATCGAACACTAGTTCCGCACCCTTTCCTTCGGTGATGCGAGCCACTTCCTGAACCAAGTCCTGTTCACCCGTTACGATTACATGCGCCGCGCCAACCTCTATCAATGCGTCTCGCTTGTCGCGCGTGCGGGTGAGCGCAACCGGCCTAGCGCCAAGTGCATTTGCGACTTGAATCGCACCGATTCCGACGCCGCTGGAAGCCGCTGGAATCAATACGGTTTGTCCGGCGGACAGGCGATTGTTTTCGGTGAACGCCGCATACGGTGTGATGAATACGTTCCAAATTGCCACTGCATCTTCGAAGGCAATCGGCGCCGTGTGCTTGACGACCGCGTGCGCCGGGGCGAGGACCAGTTCCCCATACATGCCGTAGTCGTTCATCGAAAAGGATGGAACGGTACTGACGACGTTACCAGGCTCCACATGCGTGACATTCGTTCCTACCGCATCGACTACTCCAGATATCTCGTAGCCCAGGCGTGCAGGAAGGATAACGGGCTCGACATAGACGCCGGCGCGCCACATGGCCTCGGCCCGATTGAGGCCAATAGCTTTGACTTGGATACGCACTTCGTCGGCGCCCGGCACCGCGACAGGAACATCATGTATCTCGAGAACCTCGGGTCCACCAAAACGGGAAAAACTGACCACGCGTGACAAACGTACACCTCGATAAGTAGCAAATTGGGCAGACGCTGATCGCCGCTGAACAACACGTTGGTCGTCCAAGGCGCAGCTTGCGGCTCGATAGTGACCGAATTCGATAGGAAGATAAATCGATGTCATCGCCAACACTTGCCTGTATTTACCAACAATTGGCGATCACTATGCGCGTCGACCGTAGGTATCTAGCGAAGCACTGCCAATGGGAACTAGATATTTGTTCCTGAAATGGACGAAGACCCGTGTATTCGACGTGGTCTGCTGGCTTTGCGGCCAATCGCACCCGAAGTGCCGCGGCTGTCGAGAAACGGTCTCAATACAGAGACAAGCGAGCCATGTGTGAGTTGCACGCACCGCGAAATCGGGAACTCACGCTACGCCAAGCCCTTGCTTTAGCAGGGCTCCGGAGAGGCTCTAATGAACGCGCCGATCACCGGCGTCATGACCGTGCCGACCACCGGCATGTTGACGCGTAGCGATCTTTGTGGCGTCGAGGTTGTCATCGCCAGTTCTGTTTCTACGGCTCCGATTTCCTCTGCAATGAACATTGCATCGCCTCGCAAATAGTTCCTCTTCGAGGGGGCGAAATGCTGCAAGTGTTTCGATGAAAGGACTAAATATTTAGCCGCGCTTGAAGTCGCGATATCGCTTTGCCTATCGCAGATGACAAGAGGCCATCTTGCGTCGGCCTCAGTGCACTTCGTGTCTCGGCCGCGCGTACGAAAACATTGAGTGCGCCGGTTCGGTACATCGCACCGGCAGTCACACCATTCACTTCGTTACGCGCTGATTTTTTGAACCTAGGATATGTCTTAAGTAAGCCCAACACGCCGTCCCAAGTCGGCGCCTCGCTGCAGCATTGGATAACTTGCGCTCGCGGATCGCATCGTCGATGGTGGGAGAGTGTGGCTACCGATAAGCAGATGATTTGCGTACGCAAATTGTAAATGAAACAGGTTAGTACCACCAACGGTAAGTCAAGTTCGGGAGTGGGTCGGACGATGTCGGCAGAAGCACTAATGCAAGAACAAGGTGGTTTGCTAGCGCGCGCCTTCGCACACGAAAATGCTGTTGAACCTGTTGGTTAGCAACAGCAAGCCATTGCTAACCTTTTTGGTTCGCTCGTTTAATATCGTACAGCGCCTTAGGCACCGGTGATCATATCGTTGAACTGCGTGACGAATGCGGCCTCGTTTGGCCCGGCGTTATTGCGCATGGGTCTAGCGATCTCAACAACGGCCTCATCTGCGTCTTTGCTGAGTTCGTGCATTGTTTGTTCGATGAACGGAGCGAGCGGCATCGCCCTCGGTTCGTTCTTGCTATCCAGCAGATCGGTTTGAACCCAAGGCGGCGCAATCTCGATGACACGCACTGACGTGTCTTTGAGCCGGTAACGCAGCGATTGTGTGTACGAATGGATAGCTGCTTTTGTCGACGAATAGACTCCGGTAATCGCCATCGGCACAAACCCAAGTACGGACGATACATTGATAATCGTCGCGTCGTTTTGCAGTTTTAGATGTTCGACGAGCGCACCTGTTAAGCGGATCGGTCCCATCAAATTGGTGGTCAGCGTCGATACCATCATCGCGTCATCGATGGGGCGACTCAGATCGTCGATATGCATCACCCCCGCGTTGTTAAGCAATACGTTCAGCGATGGCCACTTGGCGAGAATTTGTTCTGCCGCCAAAGAGATGCTCTGCGGATCGGTGATATCGAGTTCGACCGCCTCCATTCCGGGATTCGCGGCGATCGTTTCGTTGAGATTAGCGCGGCGTCGTCCCGCGATAATGACTTGGTTGCCAAGTCGATGGAACGCTTCGGCAAGGCCTCGGCCGATGCCAGATCCGCCGCCAGTGATGAGTATAGTGTTGCCAGTTGTTTTCATGGATTTTCTCAGTGTGGAATTACATCGACGATGTCATACGAATGCTTGCTTTCGAAATGATGTCTATCACAGTAGAAGTTGAGAACGCGCCTGAGCCAAATGCGAAATCGTGAGGCCCAAACGGCTGCTTCGCATAGAAAATTGCGTATGGCGAGGCATTGTACGAATCAAGTTCGTGCCAGACCAAGTCAACGGCAACCTCATGCTAGGAGAGATTCGCTTATAAATTCGACCATTTCCGTCTGCGAGAACAAGGTTTCAAACTTTGAAAGTTCGCTTTCCTCTTCTAAACAGATTACATCGGCAAGGTAAGCGAGAGAGCAATAGGTCCGGGATGGGCGAGACGGTAGCCTACAGACACCTCTGATACCTAACGCGCTTCGCACGAAGTCTGGGACGCCTACACGTCCACTGTTGCAACTGCCGGGCCTTGTTTGAAAGGCGGCAAGTTGCGCGAGTTTTGCGCGGCCCATTCGAACTCGAACGACAGAGGCAAGCCGCATATGACCAGGCAAAAATTCGAGCTATCCCGCCGCTTGACCTATCAAATCGGCGACTGCCTGTGGGTGAGACAGCATTGGCAGATGGCTGGACGCCACGGTAAGGACTGTCGCGCTCATCCGGGCCGACATTTTCTGTTGAAGCTCCGGATGGATAGTGCGGTCTTCGCTAGCAAGCAGATACCAGCTCGGCTTTTCCCTCCAGGCCGGGGAAGTTATTTCAGCGCCAAGCGCGGCACCCGCCAATGGATTTTGCGTTGCGAAGATCAGGGCGCGCTCTTCTTCTGCAAGGTCTTGGGCGAACACCTCATCGACGCCTTCGCGAGTCAGCTTATAAAAGCCGTTTGCGTCAGGGCGCACAACCTCGAGTAATCGGGTAGAAGGTCCGCCCGCGCCGAGCGATCCTGCTGATTCGCCGGTATCGGGTGCGAACGCGGCGACGTACACAAGCCCCGCAACGTTTGGCTCGGAGCCTGCCTCCGTTATGACCGCTCCGCCATATGAATGGCCGACCAACAATACTGGCCCGTCGATCAGCGCAATCGCTCGCTTTACCGTTGCCACATCGTCTGCAAGTGATGTCAGGGCGAGTGAGACTGCGGTACCGCCGAGGCCCGCTGCTTCGGTGAGTGGCAGAACCCTTTCCCAAGCTGAAGAATTAGCCCATGCGCCGTGAACAAAGAGAATATTCGATACCCTCGCCATATTAATGGTCCTTTCTTTCAAGTCAGCAACGCGCTGTGTGTGCAATTTTAGACAAGTTTTGCGTCCTCGCGACCATCATAATGCGTCGATCTTCCCACCTTTTAAGTCGTCAGGCATTCGGTGCCGGTTGCTAAGCAGCGGGAAATCTACAATGGTCGAACGCTTGGCACTTTCCTGCCTTTAAGACAGGATTACGCACACGTAATTCGAGGCAGTGATTAGTGTTAAGCGTTTACTTAGGGTAACTTGGAGGCAACTGCAACGCCCGAACGATCAACTTTTCAATCGAGGAAGTTTTATGTATAACGTTTCTGTACTGTCATCTCGCGATTGGATCGCACTAATCAACCAACCATCATTAGATTCGTTCGCAATGCGGTTTTCGAAAGACGTGGCGCTCGAAGCATCTGTACTCAAAACGCCGATAATTGGCACCCAAGACATCCGGCGGTTCTTCGATGCGACTCGGAGAATGTACGAGTCGATTGCGTTTGTGCATGAGGCCTGCACTGACTCTCACACTTATCTTGCGTGGGAAGGTATCTATGCCGGCCATCCGGTCGCTGGCGTCACAGTTCTCGGCCGCAACGCTAGCGGCGTCATCAGCCACATTGGGCTGCACCACCGCCCCTTTGCGCAAGTTGTTGCTTTTTCAGCTGGCCTCGAAGCGATTCTATCGCCTAGCTAATTCGATCCATATCCATTGCCTGTGCGGACAAACCATCTGACGCTTCATAAGCCAAACACCGCGCACTCGTCAGATTCGCCGAGTGCGTGGTATGCAACTGCATCGCTTCAACTGCCGATATTCGATCGCATGTAGCCCATTACGTTTCAAGCAACTCTTTTAACGTCGACTCGCGTGTGCGGAACGTCATGATCACGAGCAGGCTGAGAGCAGCGAGTATGCCGCCGAAGCGCATGGTTGACGCAATGCTCAGGTGGTCGACCACCACACCGCCGCCGAGCGAGCCCACCGCAATAGCGATTTGCACGATACTGACGAACATCGATGAACCTGCTTCTGGGCGATCTGGTGATGTCAATTGCATCCACACGCTCAGACAGAGCGGTATTGCGCCATACACAACGCCCCACACCATGACCGTCGCAATCACGCCGATGTGCGATGCCTGCAACAACGGAAGCGCGAACAACGCGATCATCACGAGCGCACCCAGCACGAACAGTGAAGCCTTCAAATGGCGCGTGACGAATGCCGAAATCGCGAAGTTCGAGACGAATCCCACGATGCCAAATCCCAGCAGCACGGCAGTGATTCCTTGGCCGCCGAGCGACGCATTGCGCTCGAGAAAGGGCGCGATATACGTGTACGCCGCGAAGTGCGCGCCAAAGAGCAAGCCAACCATCAACAGGCTGCGTCGAACGTTTGAACGTGAGAGCATCGCGCGGAAATCGCTAGTTCGCATCGCGGCCTTCGGGGGGATCGAAGGCAATAATACGGCTTGGGCGGCCAACGCCAGGGCCGCGAGGATCGCGGTGGCGAAGAACGATATACGCCATGAAGTCATATCGGCGATCAACGTGCCGAGCGGCACGCCGATCACAGTGGCCAGCGTGATTCCCATGAAAATGGTTGCGCTCGCCCGGGCGGCTTGGTTTTCCGGGACCAACTGTCCCGACGCGCCCAGTGCGACGGTCCAGAAGCCGCCGAGACTCGCGCCGAGCAACGCACGGCCGATCAGCATGACAGCAAAACTCGGAGCGATAGCCGAGATCAAGTTTGAGGCCAGCAGCAGGGCGGCCAGTGCCAACAAAATCAACCGCCGATTGATGCGGCCGGCAGCGAGCAGCAGGACGGGTGCGGAAATCGCGGCGATGATGCCTGGCGTCGTCGTCATGAGGCCCGCCGTACCCGGAGTGACGCCGAGTTCACGCGCGATCTGCGGCAAGATGCCGACCGGCATGTATTCCGTCGCGACAAATGCAAAAGAACCCACCGCGACCGACAAAACGGCCAACCACGAATTCTGGCTCGACGCCGGCTCGACAGAAGTCCGGAGCACGTCCTCTGCGACAAGCGGCGGACTGGTAGACGAGTTGGCAAATTGATTGGCATCCATGATGTTCTCCGTTTCAAATAAATAATGTGTCAACGGTGCGTTGGACAGATCACAAACCAACCGTCGAACAAAACTGCTTCTAAAACGGAGAGTAGGCGGTTCAGTGGGGAAAGTGCGTCCCCTTAGAGACGACACGGGATCGCGATACCGGCAAACCCTTGCCCAGAGGCCCTGACCGACGGTCGCATCGATGTATGATCGAGGCGCACCGTTTTTAGGCGCACCTAAACAAGCCAATCCGAATATAGGTTGCTCATGGACAAGTTTCAGGCGATGCGAGCTTTTGTACGTGTAGTTGAAACGGGAACGTTCACAAGGGCTTCGGAAACACTCGACATTCCGAAGCCTACGGTCACACGACTCATTCAGACGCTCGAAGCGGATCTCGACACCAAGTTGCTCAACCGCACGACCCGTAAAGTCAGTCCGACCACTGACGGCATCGCTTACTACGAACGAGCCGTGCGCTTACTTAACGAGCTGCAAGAGGTCGAAGGCGTCATGACTCGGGCGAAAAGCAATCCGCGCGGCCGGTTGCGCGTAGATTTCCCTGTCCCGATAGGTCTAGGACTCATCATTCCCGCGTTACCTGATTTCGTCGCCCGTTACCCTGATATCAAACTGGATTTTGGCATCAGCGATCGGCCGCTCGACCTGATGGCCGAAAACATCGACTGCGTTGTACGAACAGGAAAAGTCTTGGATCAATCCTTGGTCGCAAGAAGGCTCGGAGATGTACGTCAGGTGCTTTGCGCGACCCCGGATTACTGGCTGAAACACGGGCGTCCCAAACATCCGTCTGGACTTGAGCACGGGCACGACGTGATCCAGATGGTTGCGGCTCAAACGGGACGGGCTTTCCCTATTGTGGTCAAGAGAAATGAGGAGGCGGTCGAAGTGATACCCGAGCGCACACTGACCGCCAACGATTCGACTGCATGCCTAGCGATGGGATTGGCGGGGCTGGGCGTTGTGCATGCGCTAACGTTCTTGAGCCGTATTCACATCGATAGCGGCGCATTGGAACCTGCTTTCGCCGATTGGTGGGCTGATCCCATTTCCGTCTTTGTCGTCTATCCGCCAAACCGGCATCTCAGCGCCAAGGTCCGAGTGTTTGTCGATTGGTTAGTCGAATTGTTTCTAAGCAGCGACACGGCGAACAAACCCGTTCTGCGCCAATGAAAAAGCTTTGATTGTTCCACCTATGAAATAAAGCACGCTGAAAACGGTTATTTATTGTTCAATAACGATCGCCTACTCTGTCTCCATTGCCACCCGAGCAGTCGCCAGCTAGGAAATGGAGTAATCGTATTTCCTCTGACTGCGCAACTAGCCCGTCGGCGTAACACTCATAGAATAGGTGAAGAACATGTCTAATCTCTTTAGCCCCATTAAGTTGGGTCAGTATCAACTCGAGCACCGCATCGTGATGGCGCCGCTTACCCGTATGCGTTCAGGAAAGGGCGACGTGCCCAACCAATTGATGCGCGACTACTACTCACAGCGTGCGTCGAAAGGCGGATTTGTCGTGTCGGAGGCGACCGTCGTATCGCCTAACGGCAACGGCTATCTCGGCGCGCCTGGCATTTATTCGGACGGACAGATTCTGGGGTGGAGAAAGATTACTAATGCCGTTCACGAGAAGGGCGGTCGCATCTTTCTTCAGCTTTTCCACGCAGGCCGTCAGTCGCATCGCGATATGCAGCCCAACCGGGTATTGCCTGTCGGGCCGTCCGAAGTCGAATCGGAAGGTCTGGCCTACACCGCCAATGGCTGGGTTCCGAGTACGCCTAATCGGGCATTGACCCAGGCTGAGGTAGTGTCGCTGGTCGGAGATTTTCGTGCCGCATCAGCCCGCGGTCTCGAGGCAGGATTCGACGGGGTCGAGATTCACGCGGCGAACGGTTATATCATCGACCAGTTCTTGCAGGACGGTAGCAACCGACGCGACGATGTTTATGGCGGCTCGATAGAAAATCGCACGCGTTTCCTTCTTGAAATCACGAAGGCGGTGATCTCGATATGGGGTAGCAATCGGGTGGGCGTGCGCCTCGGACCGGACGGCTCGTTCGGTGACATGTCGGATACCGACCCGGTGTCGCTCTTTACACATGCTGTCAAAGAACTCGACCGGCTGGATTTGGCTTATCTCCATCTGATCGAACCGAGGGTGGCCGGCAATGCTGCCGACGATACCCGCGTCCAGTATCCCGTCGCAGCTCGTCAATTCCGCGAGTCATTCCGGGGGGTGATCATCGTAGCCGGCGGTTTCGATGAGGCATCGGCGAAGGCGATCATTTCCGAGGGTAGCGCTGACCTGGTGGCGTTTGGTCGCTTCTTTATCTCGAACCCTGACCTGCCTGAGCGCTTTCGCCGAGGCCTTCCGCTCAATAACTATGACCGCGATACGTTTTACGGCGGCACAGAAATCGGCTACACCGACTACCCGTTCTATCAGGACTCTGCTGAGAGTCTCGTAGGCTCGACGGAGCAGTTTGCCTGAGTCGTAACGTTAGGGGTCCTACGCCGCGTTCTAAGGGTGGTGCAGGACTCTTCGATCTCCGAGGATAAGGCTGTGGCACTTGGCAACGTGAACGACATTGCGACGTTCGTCGCCGTGGTGAAAGCAGGGAGCTTCACGGCGGCGGCTCATCAACTTGGCATTACGCGCTCGGCGGTCGGAAAAATCATCGCCCGCCCTGACGTGCGTCTGCAAGTACGCTTGCTTCACCGTACGCCACGAAGTATCGGCCTCACAGATGACGGCTCGGTTTTCTTTGCGCGCTGCACACAGATTATTGAAGATCTCGAGGAGGTCGAAACGGCGATGGCTGCGCGAAGCGCGACGCCGAAGGGTGCTCTTCGAATCAGCGTTCCCGTCGCGCTCGGCCACACGTAGGTTCGATCGGTAATGGAATCGTTTCTCGCGAGTTGGCCAGCCGTGACCGTCGACATCAGTTTCACGGATAGATTCGTGGACTTGGCGGACGAGGGTATAGCATCGCCATAAGAATTGGCGAGCCAAAGCCGGACTCGCGGTTGATCGCGCGTACTGTGGCGACACAGCGGCTTGCAGTTTGCGCTTCCCCGAGTTATTTCAAAGAGAGGGGGCTACCGGCCGCGCCGTCTGATCTCGTTAATCATGAGTGTCTTCATTTGTAAGTGCCGGACGAATTCAGCCCTGGAGCTTTACTGGCACCGGGAATCTGGCAATAGAGACAAGCGGCCGCTTGCGCCTGGACAGCGCCGAAGCGCTTGTCGCAGCGGCTATCAACGGCGCCGGCGTGATCAATCTTCCGACCTATCTCCTCGCGACGGAAATTCGCCAAGGACGACTACAACCAGTATTGGAGACGTTTGCCGTCGCGGGAACTCCGATTCGCGCAACCTATCCGTCGCGCCGACATTTGACTCCCAAGGTACGCGTTTTTATCGATCAACTCGTCGACGCTTGGCAACCTGCACCGCCATGGGAAACATGAAACTACCGAACTGGTGCCGGATAAAAGGCCTATATTTAGCTTTTGGTTTCCGGTGTCACGAAAGGTGGGAACCGCGACCTTTGACAAGGGGGAACTTCGGTTAGATTGCTGCGTGTTGGCAACGCCGCCTGGAATGATCTTAAGGAGCTGGATATGAACGACTTGTCGGAATTTGCAGTGAATGCTCACGGCGGACTGCAGCGGTGGAATGAATTCACAGAACTCCATGCGCCGGTATCGATTGGCGGCGCTATTTGGCAGTTCAAGCAGCAACCTGGTCTATTAACCGACAAGGTGTTCTCTCTCAAGACGCATGTGGAACAGCTAACCATTACGCCGTTCACCACCGAAAACCTGCAAAGTGTCTTTGTTCCTGGGCGGATGACGCTGGAAACACTCGCTGGCGATGTGGTCGAGACACGCGATCGCCCAGAAGAGGCTTATGCGGGCCACACGATTGAGAGTGCGTGGGACAAATTTCACGTCGCATACTTTGCTAGCGAGGCGTTGTGGACTTATTTGACCTCGCCATTCCTTTACACCTATCCAGGATTTGAGACGGAAGAAATCGAACCATGGACCGAAAATGGGGAGACGTGGCGTCGCCTGAAAATCACGTTCCCCGACTATATTGCGAGTCACACCAAAACACAGATCACCCATTTTGGACCTGATGGGCTGATGCGGCGCCACGACTATACGGTCGACATTCTCGGTGGGGCGACCGGCGCGAACTATCCGACGAATTATCGGGAATTTCAAGGCATCAAGATGCCGACTACGCGACGTATCTACGCCTACGATGATCGCCTCCAGAAGGTGCCGGAGCCTTTGCTTGTCTCGCTTGACTTCGGCGATCTCAAGTTCATCTGACGCAATTTCTCCTAAGCATGAATATCGCAAGGCCGTGCCGTGACTTATGACGTCTTTTTCACTCCGCTTCGATTGGGAGCACTCCAGCTCCCAAATCGAATCGTCATGCCGCCCCTGACAAGGATGAGAGCCGATGCGTACGGCACACCCCAGGCAATTAGTGCGACGTATTACGCCCAGCGAGCGGCAGCGGGTTTGATTATCACTGAGGCGACAGCGATCATCCGCCAAGGCCACGGGTATCCGCAAATGCCCGGCATTTACACGCCTTCGCAAATAGCGAGCTGGCGCGACGTGACCGATGCCGTGCACGCAGAAGGCGGCCGTATCGCGCTGCAGATTGTCCATCACGGACGTTGGTCGCATTCTTCATATAACGCAGATGGCAGCCTGCCTGTAGCACCGTCAGCGATTGCCGCGCCTGGAATGGCTTACACGCCACAGTTCCAGCAGGTACCGTATGAAACGCCTCGGGCACTTGAATTCGCCGAACTTGCGAACGTCACGGCAACGTTCAGGCGAGCTGCAATCAATGCAGTCGAGGCAGGATTCGACGCCGTCGAAGTACATGGTGCCAATGGGTTTCTGCTCGACCAGTTTCTGCAGGACGGTAGCAACCGCCGTACGGACAGCTATGGTGGCTCAGTTGAAAACCGCGCTCGTCTGCTGCTGGAAGTGGTCGACAGCATTTCAAGCGAGATCGGTTCAAACCGCGTTGGCGTAAGACTGTCGCCACATGGCAATCTTGGAGGGCTAAGCGACAGCGCCACTGTTCCTCACTTCAGTTATGTGATCGGCGAACTCAGCAGGCGCTCTATTGCTTATCTTCATTTGATTGAGCCACGCGCGTCTTCGGCCGGATTGGGAGACGATGCAAGCGTGGACAGCGCAAATAACGCTGCGTTATTTCGTCATCTATTTGCCGGACCGGTGATCACCGCTGGCGGATATACGGCGGAGACTGGCGCCACGGTTTTGACTGATGGTCTTGCCGACGCAGTCGCGTTTGGGCGGATGTTCATCTCCAACCCTGATCTTCCTGAGCGCATTCGTCGTCAGGTCCGACTTAACACGTTCGATCGGGCAACAGCGTACGGTGGGAGCGCTGTGGGCTATACCGACTATCCAAGTATGACCGACTAGGGAACGGCAGTCTGAGACTTTGCAATTTAAAGTGTCGCTCGTTTCGGCAGCATAGTCCTCGCTCCATACGCGAAGACGTCGAAATCGACTAACTATTCTCCCGGGTACAGAAAACTTATCCATCTAAAGTAGCAACTAGCTCGGTACTTTCGGCTCACAAGCGTGTAGTCTCGTTCCACTGAGGGATCCTTAAATATGAACGATCATGCTACTAAAGAAGCAAATGCGCTAGCCATCGTAAAAGCCTTCTATCAGGGTGCGGCGGAGGGGAGAATTATAGATTTCGAGAAATTGTTGGATGATGATTTCAGGTTATTCGTTCCTGATTATCTTCCGTGGGGCGGTCAATACGACAAAGCAGGGTATGTGTCGATTCTTCCCAAAGTAGCGGCGATACTTGACTTCACCAGATTGTCGTATGAAAGCTTAACTGTCCAAGGTGAGCACGTCGTAGCGTTAATACGAATTGCTGTGCAGGGCACTGACGAATCAATACTAATCTCCGAACACTGGGATTGTGCTCAAGGCAAGGCAACACGGCTTTTGGTTGCCTATTATGATCCAAAAGTCCTGCTGGATAGGGTCGTGTAACGCTGGGAAGTACCTACATCCAAGGAGCTTCAATGACCGCACAAGACTTCTCTTCTCGTGACGATGTCGTTAATCACAACGTTTATGCCTCGGTGAGACGGAGAGACGGTCTCCCGCAGGAACTCTTTGCAAATTATTGGCGCGATGTTCACGCAACGCTTTGTTCGCGCTTGCCGGGACTCAACTTTTACGTCCAGCAGCACTTTGATAGAAATCACTACGCAAATTTTTGGCCCATGGCAGAAGGCGTCCGCCGGATCAATGCGATACTTGATGGTTCAGCTGAACTAGGTTTTGCGAACCTCGAGCAACAAGCTATCTTCGCTGAGGCGGGGACCATTCTTTACCACGACGAGGCTAATTTTATTGGTGAAGCGGTTGCCTACAATTTGCGTAGTGGGTCGCTCACGCTCATTGACAAAGATGAGAATGCTTCTCGTAATGGTGCCGACCCGTTTCATCGTATCCACTTGTATATGAGTCGCAAACGAGGCAAGGACACAACAGCGTGGCTTACGGAAACGAGCACGGCTCTATCGCAACATGACTCGGTTATCAAGTGGAAGCTGCATCTCTTGGATCCGTACGACAACAACAGGCCCGCGCCCCCGTCTCCGAATGTTGAGCACTATGTGGAAGAGGACCGATTGAATCTAGCGGTTGCAGAAATCGCATTTTCTAGCCCCTTAGCGGCACAATCGCTTTTCTCCTCTCGAATATTCAAAGAAGTGCATGCCCCGCAGGCACAACATGTTGGTGCGATTGGCGTGTATCTCGTAAAAGGGTTCTATACGTTCGTTCGTGACGGTTGTCCAACCTTAGCCGGGCTTCGCGGGAGTCGAGTTGCAGAGCTGATCACCGAATTAGGCGCAACGAACCAGCTCGATGAAAAGGTGATGGCGCGATTCGCTTCTCGTTAGCGCTTACTCTTTGTGTTTGTTGAAGGTAAGCGGCTCGGCTGGGCCGTGTCCTCACGCGCGCGCGAGTGAGGCATGATGCTGATGGCGTGTTGGGGTCCGTGTAGATCAAGGGAGATCGTGTCCACGATCGGCGATCGTGGGCACGATCCATCCAAATCTATCCAGATCTACCCGATTGAGAGTGTGGCGGGGTGAGGGGTTTTAGTTTGTCAGCCACATTCCAAGGCAGCAATTCGTCGATGCGAGAGATCTTGTGATTTGGCAGCAGTTCGCAGCTAAGCTCGCTCACTTGCTTGACCTGCGTGAGAAGCGAGATCCGGCAGCGAGCAGCCAGATCAAGAAAGCAAGTTACAGCCTCTCCAATGTGGTCACGTATCTCGAGAGCAAGCTTGAGTCGCTGATCGACTATCGCACGTGGCAACGTGTAGGACGGCGAATCTCTACCGGCTTCGTCGAGTCATCGATCAACCGAATAGTTGGCTGTCGAATGTGCAAGAGCCAGCATATGCGCTGGAGTCGCGTGGGAGCACACAGTGTCGTACAGCTGCGCGTCGCGCTGTTGAACCAAGAATTCCACGAACTCGCACGGCGACAGTTTCCGTGGATTGGACAGCGACGCGTTACGTGGCCCTGGCAGAGAACATCCCAGGGTTTTTAACGGCTTCCAACAACACCAGATGTGACGCCGATGCAAACCCCGTGGCGAGAGCAATGTCAGCCACCGGCACATTCGAATACACCAGCAGATCGTGCGCACGTTCGAGCCGCAACTGCACGTAATAACGTGCGGGCGTCGCGTTCAGATGGCGTAGGAAAAGCCGCTCGAGCTGGCGCGAGGTCATGGCTATATCGGTGCCGATCTGCGATATGGGCAATGGCTCGTCCACATGCGCGCGCATCAGTTCGATCGCGCGCCGGATGCCGCGCGGCAGGCTTTCGTGGTTCTGATCGCGCCAGCCGCGCTGTTCGTCGTCGCTGTCGCGGATGCGTTCGTGGTGGAACTGGTTCGCAACGCGGACCGCGAGTTCAGGACCGTGTTGTTCCGAAATCAACTGCAGCATCATGTCGATCGCAGCAATGCCGCCCGAGCACGTCATGCGGTCGCGATCGATCTCGTATATCTTCCCTGAGCACATCAAGCCGCGAAACTCTTCGGTGAAGGCGGAAAGATTTTCCCAATGGATGGTGCACTGGTATCCCTCGAGCAGGCCGGCGCGCGCAAGCAAATAACTTCCCGTCGATAACGAGCCGATCACCGCGCCCGTGCGAGCCGCCCGGCGCAGCGCACGCAGGTATTCCGGCTCGAGCGTGGGGTCGAGACGCAGGCCGCCGCAAACGAAGATGTACTGCGCGCGGGTCATGACATCGTCGAGCTTGTGCGCCTGTAATTCAATGCCATTCGATGCATGCACCGGATTGCCGTCGAGACTTGCGAGCGTCCAGCTATAGAGCGACTTGTTCATCAGCCGGTTCGCCGAGCGAAGCGGTTCTATGGCTGAAGAAAGACTCATCATGGAGAGGCCGTCTACCAGCAAGAACAAAAAGGCGCTTTCGGCATCGGATGAATCTGGCTTGTCGGCGGATGCGTCTGGGCGCGCGTGGGAAGTCTGTTTTGTCATCACACCTGGGCGTTGCTTAAAGGGCTTCGTCGGATTGCGCTGGCAGCCGGATGTGTCGCTCGATCATAGTCGAAGTCTACGCCGATGGCAGGCAAAAAAAGAGCCAAGGCACGTCTGCCCATGCCGCCACGCACGCTTATTTTGAGCGCGAAGCGCGGCGATGCCTGATCCATACGACGCCAGAAAAACACAACACTGATAGTGGTAAGAATCGTGCCCGCGACCGCGCAAATGGGCGTGAGCGCAGGGAAAAAGTCTCCGCTTTTATCGCGCGCAAAAGCTCATGCGCCGGCGTCGAGCATCAACCCGCAAAAGCCGGTGGCAACAGCCGGTTCAAGGCCGCTGGACCCAGTCGGCAGTTTGCCAGGCAAATCGGAAACCGGCTCGCGTTTAAATGGCGCTGCGGTTTCGCGCGGCTTATCGGTGGGATCTTCTGCAGGCATGGCGTAGTCGACGTGGCACAGAGTGCCAGTGTATTGCGATAAGGTCGTCTTCGCGCGTTCCACAATTGCACCGGCATTCGACCGGTAAGATTCAGGGCTTATATTATGGATTGCGCGACGCCATACGACCGGTCAATTCAAGAGCAAACGGTAGCCCAGACAACTACTGGCCTTAAGGTCTGAAGATGAACGAACCGCTTACCGCAAGCTTGGAAACACCTGACGCTGCAGACGCTGGTGAAGGAACGCTATAGCAACGCATGGTCGCTACAATCGATGCCGCCGACACGCAGGTCAGCGAGGTGCTTGGAACCTTGCCGAGCCATCGGTCATTGCGTAACTATTCGGACGAGCCTCTGCCTGCGGATATTCTCGAGACGATCATGGCTGCGGCCCAGTCGGCATCGGGTTCGTCGAATCTTCAGGTGTTCAGCGTAGTGGCCGTGCGCTATACGGAGCGCACGGCGCGCCCTGCTGGCTTTGCGGGCAAACAGAGGCATGTGGCGGCGGCGCCCTTGCTGACCGTGCTTATTGCCGACCTGTGCGGCTTCGGCGAATTTCTCATGCGACCAGCGTGAACGCCCTCGACCCGGATTACTATGAACGGCATTATCGCCTTGCGGAAAATGAGGCGGCACGACGGAGGTGGGACGACTAATCAGAAAGCAGTCGACGGATTTTGGGCGAGTTCGGCGAATTCGCGCCATGCAGCGAATCGCGCTGCGAGCTGCTCGCGATAAAGTGAAGCGCCCAGCAGATGCCGCTTGAGTGCGAAATGTTGCCGGATCGGTCCGAAACACGAGAGAAATTTCTGTGTGCGTTTAGGGTCGCGAAAGCCGCGCATGCGTCGCTCACGTTCGCGCGTGGGTTGGTGGCTGTTCTCGGCTCGGTTGTTCAGTCGGGCTGCAGCTTTGACGAAGACAGGCTTCACGTTAGCCAGTTCTAGGATCTCGGCTTTTGCCGCCGGATAGCTGCGTAACTGATCGGTGACGATTTTGCGCGGTGTCGGGCTCGAACGCGCACACGCTTGAAGAAGCGTTTGGCAGCGGCTTTATTACGCCGTTTTTGCAGCAGGATGTCGAGTTCGGCACCATGCTCGTCGACCGCACGCAACAGCAGGTACGGTTCGCCACGTAGCGCGACGAACATCTCGTCGGGTGCCACGTGCTACCCTTCTTGCGTCGCATCGCTTTCACTCGATGGGCAAAGCCCTTACCCAACTTGTCACACCAGCATCGGATGGTCTCGTATGTCACGATCACGCCGCGCTCGAAAAGCAGTTCCTCGATTTCGCGCAAGCTCACTGGAAGCGGAAATATTATCGAACAGCGCAGCTGATGAAACCAGCTGGGAAACGGTGACCGCGATAGAGCGATTTCGATTTCTTCACCGCGTCATCTTTTACGACCCGTCACGCAACCTGACAAGGCCATTAGCAGTCCAAGGGTGCGTTTTTGTGCGGGTCGCGTTTCGTATTGCAGCAATGGCACCGAATTGATGCGCAGTGAAGCTTGCATCTAGACCCTGCAGTCGGCCCTCGATCTGTGTTTGGTGGGGCGAATCAAAAGCTGTTTATGGGGAAATTGGCGTAGAGGTTGCACAGCTGTCTCAAATCCAGAGGAAATGTGGTTCTACGTCTCACTTGCGCCATATACGAAAATGGACAGGAATTGGATTGGAGTTTTGATTAACCGCTCGGGTCCATGAGGAACGCTAGCTTCGAAAGTCATAGTATCCCCGGGATGCAACACGTAGGTTTGCTGACCGTGGCGGTATTCGATGACGCCCTTAAGCATGTGTATGAATTCGATGCCCGGATGCTCGAAGACGGGGAAAGTTTCTGATTCGTCATCCATTGTTATTAGGAAAGGCTCAAAGTTTTTCCGCGGGCCTTGGTCGTACGCGAGCAAGTGATAGGTATGACCGCGTTTGGTGCCCTTACGGACCACTTCCATCCCTTCGCCTTTCTTAACAAGCTGTGCGCCACCTTCCGGTACATCGAATCTGCGAAAAAGCGTGGACATGGAAACACCGAGCGCATTTGCAATTCGACTAAGTACATCGAGACCCGTCGAGGTTTGAGCATTCTCGATTTTAGAGAGCATGCCGCGGCTGATGTTGGCTTGTTCGCAAACTTGCGCGATGGTCAGCCCGTGGCGCTGGCGAAGTTCGCGAATCGTCGTGCCGAGATAGCGCTCTAGCGAGTTCTTGTTGTCTTCGCCGTTTGGCATTGCTGGACCTCGTAGAAAGCCAAGAGAGTAGCAGATCGTAGATACGAGTCTGCCCGATAAGTTTCATGGAATGAAGTTTTGTTGCATGTTAATAATTTTTTGCTCATACTTCGAACCTGCTTGCCTAAGATGATTTTAGCGAGAGCTGGACGCTCTTCACTGGCCTCGAGCCGGAGTTCTCGCTCCTCAAGCGCTCGGTGACCGGCACGCTTGAACCGTGTGACCCGAGCGATACGCTCGCCAAGCCTTGTTACGACTATAAGGGGTTGTCGCGCACCCGCGCCTTCCTCGAAACGCTGACCGAATCGATGCGCGCGGTCGGGATCGACGTCTATCAGATCGATCACGAGGACGGGAATGGCCAGTTCGAAATCAACTACACGTACACCGACTGCCTGACATCATGCGATCACTTCGTGTTCTTCAAGATGGCGGCATCTGAGATCGCGAACGAGCTGGGTCTCATCTGTTCGTTCATGCCGAAGCCCTTCGCGAACCGTCCGGGTAACGGAATGCACATGCATATGTCGATAGGCGACGGAGAACGCAATCTGTTCGCCGACAAGAGCGACAAGCTTGGCATGGGCCTATCCACATTGGGTTACCAGTTCACAGCGGGTTTGCTTGCGCATGCGCCCGCGCTCGCCGCGCTGTGCAACCCGACGGTCAACTCTTACAAGCGCCTTGTGGACCATGGATCTTTACAAGGATATTGGTTCACCCGCACAAGTGGCCGCGCGATATGACTTCGCCGGCCTCAAGGGCACGCATCTGGTCGGCCATACGCGCATGGCGACGGAATCGGCCGTCACGCCGGATCGCGCCCATCCGTTTACGGCGGGTGACGACTTCTGCTTGGTGCACAACGGCTCGCTTTCCAACGCGCATGGCGTGCGGCGCAAGCTGGAACCACAAGGCATTCACTTCGATACCGACAACGATACCGAAGCCGCTTGTCGCTTTCTCGAATGGCGCCTGCGCGAGGGCGACACATTACCGGTTTCATTGCAGAAAGGCTTCGAGGAGCTCGACGGTTTCTATACATTTTTGATGGGCACCGCTAGCGAGCTCGCGCTGATCCGCGATCCGTTCGCGTGCAAGCCCGCGGTGGTTGCGGAAAACGACGACTACGTCGCGATCGCGTCTGAATTCCGGTCGCTCGCGCATTTGCCGGATATCAAGAACGCCAGGGTCTTCGAACCCGCACCCGAGGAGATGTACGTATGGAAAGCCTGAGTTTCGACCTGGGGCGCTCGACAGTACGGGAATTGAACCAGTTTCTGCATCAGCCGGCGAACGAGCTGGCCGGGCAGGTCGTCTCCGTGCTTGCCCCGAATGGCGCGCACAACCTCGCGGTGGGCGTCGATGCGCCCGTCAAGGTAACCATTGCCGGACATGCCGGTTATTACGCGGGCGGCATGAACCAGCATGCCACCATTGAAATCGATGGAAGCGCGGGCACCGGCGTCGCTGAAAACATGATGAGCGGCCGCGTGCATGTGAAGGGGTTTGCGTCGAACGGGGCGGGCGCGTCGGCGCATGGGGGGCTGCTCGTGATCGATGGCGACGCGGGGCTGCGCTGTGGAATCTCACTGAAAGGTGGCGACATCGTGGTCGGCGGCTCGGTAGGCAGTTTCTCGGCGTTCATGGCGCAGGCGGGCCGCATGGTGATCTGCGGCGATGCAGGCGACGCGTTAGGCGACTCGCTGTATGAAGCGGTTCTCTATGTGCGAGGTCACGTGAAATCCCTCGGCGCGGACGCCCAGTACGAACCAATGACAACTCCCGATCTTGAGGCGGTGCGCGAACTTCTCGATGCGGCCGGCATGGACCATGATCCGGCGTCGTTCAAACGGATCGCGTCGGCCCGCACGCTCTACCACTGGAACGCCGAAGCGAACCAGGAATATTGAACACACGCTCTCTGAGAAGGTCTCCATGGAAGCAAAATCGGTTCATTTCGCCCGCTTGCAGCAGGAAGAGTCGCAAGGCTACGACCGCAAGGCGATCGACTACATCCACTCGGCCGCGCAACGCGGGCTGTATGAAATTCGCGGTTTGGGCGCGAAGCGCCGCGTACCGCATTTCGACGACCTGCTTTTTCTGGGAGCATCGTTGTCGCGCTATCCGCTCGAAGGGTACCGCGAGAAATGCACGACGCGGACCGTGCTCGGTACTCGGTTCGCAACGAAACCGGTCGTGCTCGACATTCCCATCACGATTGCGGGCATGAGCTTCGGCGCGCTGTCGGCGAACGTCAAGGAGGCGCTCGGCCGGGCCGCCACAGCGATGGGCACCTCGACCACTACGGGCGACGGCGGCATGACACAGGAAGAGCGGCGTTCGTCGAAGACGCTGGTCTATCAGTGCCTGCCATCGCGTTATGGCTTCAATCCGGACGATGTGCGCCGTGCCGACGCCATCGAAATAGTGATCGGCCAGGGTGCAAAGCCGGGCGGCGGCGGCATGCTGCTCGGCCAGAAGATCAATCCGCGCGTGGCGTCAATGCGCACGCTGCCGGCAGGCGTCGACCAGCGTTCGGCGAGTCGCCATCCGGATTGGACCGGCCCCGACGACCTGGCGATCAAGATCCAGGAACTCAGAGAAATCACCGATTGGGAAAAGCCGATTTACGTGAAGGTCGGCGCGACGCGCGTGTTCAACGACGTCAAGCTTGCGATACACGCGGGCGCCGATGTCGTCGTGGTTGACGGAATGCAGGGCGGCACGGCGGCGACGCAAACCTGCTTTATCGAAAACGTGGGGATTCCGACGCTCGCGGCGGTGCGTCAGGCGGTGGACGCGCTCGAAGAACTCAACATGAAAGGCCAAGTGCAGTTGATCGTGTCGGGAGGCATCCGGACGGGCGCCGATGTCGCCAAAGCAATCGCGATGGGTGCGGATGCGGTGGCGATCGGGCAGGGCATGCTGATGGCGCTGGGCTGTAACAGCGACACCTATTTCCAGGACGGCGCGCTTCATTCGGCGGCGGCAGACTACGCCGCCCTGAACACGTCGCCGGGATTTTGCCATCACTGTCATACGGGCAAGTGCCCAGTCGGCGTGACCACACAAGACGCGTCGCTGGAGCAACGCCTGCAGCCGGACGAAGGGTCGCGCCGCGCACGTAATTACCTGAAGACGCTGAACATGGAACTCGCCACGATAGCCCGCGCCTGCGGCAAGCAAAACGTCCATCACCTCGAACCCGAAGATCTTGTCGCGTTGACTGTCGAGGCTGCGGCCATGGCGCGTATTCCGCTCGCGGGCACATCGTGGATACCGGGCTGGAAAGAGTAAGTCGAGTTGTCTCAGGAGATCTTACGGTTCTGCAAAGTTGAACGCCTTCCAATTTGATCCACCCATTCATCTGAGGCCCACCATGAGCAATCCGCAAAGCAGCACGCCCGCAGTGCCGGCATCTTCCGACGGCTTGCGTCCCGGCACATTGGGCTTTACCGAGGTTATCGGTCAATCCATCGCGAACCTGTCTCCGACCTTTACGCCGTCGATCAACGTGACCGCGATTGCAGCACTGGCGGGTGCGGGCACCTGGTTGATCTACGGCCTGTCAACCATCGGGCTGTTGCTGGTCAGCATGAGCATCATTGCGCTGTCAAGCCGGATCGCGACGGCGGGGTCGTTCTTCATTTACATCGCTCGCGCGCTCGGGCCGATGGCGGGCGGTATTGCGGGGTGGGGGCTGATTGCAGCCTACGTGGGAACCGCGATGGGGGTCGGCGCTGCCGGCGTGGTGTTCGTGCAGAATGCATTCGTGGCATGGGGCATCAATGTCCCATCGTGGGCGATTTACACGGTCTTCGTGGGCTTGGCCTGGTTCTTCTCCGCACGCGATGTAAAGCTTTCCTCGCGGTTATCGCTCGGGATCGAAGCGGCTTCCGTGGTGATCGTGGGCGGTGTGCTGATCTACGTGCTGGCGTTGCATCCGGAACATATCGTCGATCCCACGCAGCTGAAGCTGCAAGGGGTAAGCGGCAAAGGCATGGCGCAGGGAATGGTGCTGGGCATCTTCTCTTACGTCGGGTTTGAAAGCGCGGCCTCTCTTGGCCAGGAGACGAAGAACCCGTTGCGCGTCATTCCGCGCGCTGTCGTCTGGAGCCTGATATTGTCGGGGCTCTTCTTTATGTTCGTGGCGTATTCAATGACGATTGCCTATCATGATGACGCGACCAAACTTGGCGGTGATTCGGCCGTGCTCAACACTTTGCTCACGAGCGTCGGTGCGTCGTCACTGGGCCCGGTGTTTTATCTGATCGCTTCGGTCAGCGCGTTTTCGTGCGTGCTTGCGTGCATCAACTCATCGAGCCGATTGTTGTATTCGATGGGACGTTACCAGTTCGTGCACCGTTCCATGGGCATGGTTCACCGGACGCACCGGACGCCTTACTTAGCTGTCGCGTTCTCGTCGGTCCTGACCTTGGTCGTCTGCATTGCGATGCTCGGCACTGGCCCACTCAATACTTTCGGCTATACCAGTACGTTCGCTACCTTTGGTTTTCTTGTGACGTATTTTCTCGTCGCAGTGTCAGCGCCGATCTATCTGAAGAAGCAGGGCGAACTGAAGTCGATCAATGTCGTGTGGGGCGTGCTCGGCGCGCTTGCAATGGTCGGTGCAGTGATCGGCAGCGTGTACCCGGTGCCCGATTATCCCTACAACATTTTGCCTTATCTATTCGTTGCTTATATGCTTGTCGGCGCTGTCTGGCTGATGGCACTCAAGAAGCGCTCACCCCAGGTGCTGCAGAAGATCGAGCACGATCTGGAAGTTAGCGACGTGATGACTCACGGCAAAAAATAGATGAACGAACTTTTTTTCCTGGATAGCTCACCTGCATTGTTCGCGAGCAAGGTGCCGACGTTCTCGGTGACCGATCCGCTAATCGAGGCGGAATGAGCATCCAAGAATACGACATCCGGGTTCAGCCTGAGCGCGGCGAGTGCGCCGCGCTCGAGATCGGTTGCGTTTCTTCCACGGCCCGCAGCGCCAAAGCGGATCACATCAACGCAGACTATGTTGGCGTAATGTCTGGTGACCTAGCCGCCCGGGCTGCGCGCGGCATCACGATTGCGTTGGCCGATGGCATTAGCGGCAGCAAGGGCGGCCGGGTCGCGTCCGAACTCGCCGTGCGAACATTCATTGATGCTTACTACGGGCTGCCGCACACGTTACAGCCGGACGTGGCAGCAGGGCGTGCGCTTGAAGCAATACACGGTTGGCTGCATCATATCGGGCGTGTCGATCCCGAATTGAACCAGATGGCCGCTTGCTTCGCGGCGCTGATCGTGCGCCGAGCGACCGCTTATCTCGTCGCGGCGGGCGATGTACGGCTCTATCTGCTCCGAGATAGGCAACTCACCCAGCTAGGCGACGACGATGTGGTGCCGGTCGCCTTCGGCGCTTACGTGGCGCATGCGGTCGGCATGCATCCAGCGCTGGTAACGCGAATCGAGGCCATGGAGTTGCGAAAAGCGGACCGTCTGTTGCTGTGTTCCGACGGGCTGTATCGGCGCGTTCCGGTGCGTGAGTTGCAGGCGGTGCTGGCGGCAGGAGGCGCTGCTCTTGACACCGCGCGTCGGCTTAATGCGCTGGCGGTCGCCCGCGGCACGAAGGACGATGTGACCAGCGCAGTGATCGATGTCGGCAGTCTGCCTTTGCTCGATTTAGGCTACCTGGAGCGAGTGGTCGGCGCTTTACCCATTTTGGCTGTTCCAGATGCAGGAGATGTCGTCGACGGATACCTGCTGAAGAGCGTCCTGAACGACGGCTTTTATTCGCGGATTTTTACCGGCTACGATCTGGTTGATCCAGACACCGCGCTTGCATTGAAGTTTCCCAAGCCCCGTGTCGAGCAGGACGACAATGTACGCCAGTCGATCGTGCGCGAGCGCTGGCTGGCCGGCAAGATTGGCGATGAAGGTGTCCTCGCGCCGATACCCGTCGATCCCGCCCGGCAGACCCGGCTCTACGTAGTCATGCCGCTCGGCAAGGGTGTCACTCTCGAAAAACTGTTGGCAACACCGCCGCCTATTGCCCTGAACCGTGCGCTCGCGATCGCGCGAAATTTGGGCCGTTCAATCCACGCGCTGAATCGCCGCGAGATCTTTCATCGTGATATCAAGCCCGAGAACGTGCTTATCATCAAGGGCGATGCGACGCGCCTGCTCGATCTGGGATTCGGACATATGCCGGGCATGGGTGTACCTGAACCCGACGCTGCACCCGGGTCGCCTGCCTATATGGCGCCGGAGTTGATGAGAGGCGCAAAAGGGGATGCACGATCCGAAGTTTTCGCGTTCGGTGTAACGCTTTACCGCCTGTTCAGCGGCGGCCAGCTGCCCTATGGTTTCAATGGTCGCGTGCCGCTTTACCAGTACAGACCCGACGCGCCGGAATGGCTCGATCTGATCCTTGAAAAAACGATGCAGCCTGACCCTTCTCGCCGATATCAAGACGTGCTTGAAGTCTGCGCCGATCTCGAACGGTTTTCTAACGGGCGTGACACCTTGACGCCTGTTCGTCGCAAGTCCTTGCTCGAGAGAAATCCGGTGCTGTTCTGGCAGTTACTTGCGCTGCTATTGCTCGCGTTGGCAATGGGGTCGTTGATGCGACATTGAACACCATGATTTGGAACCAATGCTATGGACATCAATGCTGAAATCGCAAGAGCGGAAGCCAAGTGATTTGGAACATCGATGAGAGGTCTAAAGGCAAGAAGTATTGTCGACAAACCCTGTTTGGGACGAGAGGATGCCGCTTGGGCACAAACATCGAAGTTTCAAGTAATGACATTGCGGAGCTGACGCCGGGCGCTGAGAAAACCTAGAGCCGATATTATAAGCGGCTAGACCCTGTGATGTATGGAAGAGGGCGCTTTCGGCAATAGCCGAAAAGTGTCCAATTTTGCAGGTCAGTCCAGCCTGCGCCTTTTTCAGCCATTGACGGCAAGCATGTAAAAGAAGCGCAGGCCCTGCACAGTCAGGCGTACTTGATCGAGCCCGCCTCATGAAGTGAATCAGCAGGCCCTTGATGCTGATGGCTGTCCAGTTTTAATCGCGAAGATCCGCGATATACCGAAGTCGAATTTGGTCAGCAATAACGGCTGCGATAAGGATTGCTCCAATTACGACGGTCTGCAAGTAGGAATCGATACGTCCGAGGTTCATGCCGTTTTGTACCAAGTTGATAAAAATGGCGCCTAAGATCACGTTCTCAACCTTTCCGATCCCCCCTCTTAAACTCACGCCAGCAATAACGCATGCAGCGATGGACTCCAGGGGCATCGTGGTGCCAATGTTAGCTTCTCCCGAATCCAAGCGTGCGGTGAGCAGGACCCCAGCGACCCCCGAAAGTCCAGCAGACAGCACAAAAACAAGGAATTGCGATTGGCGTGTATTGATGCCAGATAGTAGCGCAGCCCTCTCGTTGCCGCCAACCGCGTAGAACGCGCGTCCGACCCGCGTCCAGTTTATAAGTAGATAGGAAGCGCCAATGAGCAGAATTGTGATCCAAATCGGGAAGGGAATACCAAGGAACGAACCGAAGCCGACGACCGAGCCAAATTTGGGTGGCATCCCATAGATTGGCGTACCACCGGTTAGAAAAAGTGCAATCCCAAAACCCATTGAAGATACGCCAAGCGTCATGATAAACGGCGACACGCCAAAGAACGCGACGCCGAAACCGTTGACGACTCCGACGAGGACACCGGAAAGGAAACCCGCCAGGCAGCCAACCATGATGACTAATGGGATCATGTTAGGCCATACGGTCGCCAAGAACGACATCGTCAATGCTGAAACTACCGACGTTAGGGCAAGGATTGTTCCAACGGAGAGATCGAACCCACCGGCGAGAAGGACCATCATCTGACCAAGGGAGACAATAATAAGGAATGCAGATTGGCGGATTACGTTAGTAAGATTCTCAAGCGTGAGGAAGTTCGCGGACATTGAAGTAAAAATTGCTACCGCAACCACTAGCAGGATTGGAAGCACGCCAAGCTTAACAAATATTCGCTTGAGTTTTTGCGAAAGCACGTCGGTGCGCTGCTTATCAAGAATGACGAAGTCCACACCAATATTGAGCTGCCGCTGAGCAGCATCGAAGTCAACACTTCGAACATACCAAAGAGCCGTGATACCGAGGGCGGATTCAAACAATTGATTCGTCATAGCTGGTTGGTTTTACAAGGGTGATTCTCGCATTCTGCCGCAATCACCCATGACCCATCTTACTGGGTGGGGCGCGCCTCAAGGGCTCGCTACGCCGGGCTCACGCCCGCCCTTGACCCGCCAAACCCACTATATGAACGGCCTCCTTTGCGCTTGGATTTCGTGTGCTTTGACGGACAGGATAGGCTGCGCCTCTATATTCGTACATGGACTCCCGCCTATGAGCAAGATCGGTTTGCATTTTGAGGGTCACGACTGCGTCCGTACATTCGGCTTCTGATGTGCTTACTGCCGCACGAGCCATCATGGAAATCTGCGCGCTTGCTCCTCATCGGCCTTCTGGCTTCGTACTGCAGCCGTCGGATATATCAGGATCTGCAAGCGCCGGTCCGACCGGTTCGCCATGCTTGCCGCTTCTTGCGCAATCGCGGAAGAAATGAAACAGTACTCGATATCTGAAGCCTGCTATGCAGCCCTGAAACAGCCGTTGCCCGTCAATATGGCCCAAGCGATGCGCGCCGTCTTGTTCGCCAGGGCGATCGCCGCGATGCTCACGTGACGGCGTTGCATAACGGATTTGATCCACTGGCTGTGACTGTCATTGCGCCGACTCACGAAGTGCATTACCGCGCGGGCACCCTGTACAAGCAAAGTTCTTAGATAAGTGTCGCCGCGCTTTGTGATACCGCCTAATCGCGTTTTGCCTCCACTCGATCTTTGCATCGGCGTTAGCCCCAGCCAGGCTGCGAACTGTCTCCCATTCTTGAACTGCGAGGGATCGCCCACACTGCTCACGAGCGCAGTCGCAATAACCGGCCCAATTCCCGGAACTGTAGCGAGCCGCTGGCAGGCCTCATTGCTTTTGAATATCTCCGCTATCTCGGTGGCAAGTTCGTCGAGCCATTGCTGCAATGCCTTCAGTTGCTCAAGGTACATTGATCCAAGCCGTCTTAGCAAAGTGGTGATGCCGGAATCGGGGTCGTTGACCAGCGCCATCACCCCCTTTTTTAACTGCGGAAGACCAATCGGGAAGATCACACCCTCTTCGGCAAACATGCTTCGGATCTGATTGGACTTGGCAGTACGCTCCAGGACCAGTCGTTGGCGCATGCGATGCACCGATTGCAGCGACTGCTGTTCCGCGCTTTTTATCGCGACAAAGTGGATGCCCGCACGAGTGACTGCTGCACAGATCGCAGCCGCGTCATTCGCATCGTTTTTGCCGCCGATGAGGAATGGCTTTACGTACTGCGTTGGTAGCAACCGGACCGTATGACCTAAGGCAGTCAATTCACGAGCCCAAAAATGCGATCCGTGGCAGGCCTCGATGCCAATCAGACCAGATTCGAGTTTTGCGAAGAACTTCAGCACGTCACTTCGGCGAAGCTTTCGCTGAATGACCACTTTCCCGTGGCGATCAACGCCGTGAATCTGAAACACGTTTTTTGCGATGTCTAGACCGATGGTAAGCGTAGGCATTGACGTTCTCCCAGGAGTTGGTGCGGTCAGTGTCGCCCCGGAGGGGGCGGGAGTCCATACCATCAACCTTGTTGCAGCCTGTTTAGCTGCGGGTCCCTATGAAAGCCGCTGACCCGCGCCTCATTCCACTCACGAGCTCAAGGCTCATGTGGGTTTTCAGGCTTAGCGGATCCCGGTCCAACCTGGTTCGTCATCACATTTGATAGCCAACGCAACCTTTCGATGAGGCATCCTGTCTTGTTGGTACTGCTTTAACAACACCAGCTATTCAAGCTGGCTTCACGCTCAGGTGATCTTTTCGGTAAGGGGTATCATGCGCCAATATTGCCCAGATCGTTCTCGCCATCTTGTTGGCGAGTGCGACTGTCACAACGTTCAATGGTCGCCGCTTTTTCATTTCTTCGATCCATCTACCAGGCTCCTTTGCGTGAAATAGCACACTGCGGGCGCCGTGAATTAGCAAGGTGCGCACATAGGTGTCCCCTCTTTTACTGATACCCAATAGCTGTACCTTGCCACCCGATCCGGTTTGCCCCGGAACCAGACCAAGCCACGCAGCAAACTCTCGTCCCGATTTGAAGGCTTTCGCGTCACCCATCGTTGCGACTGCAGCTGTCGCGGTCAGCAAGCCAACGCCTGGTATGGCAGATATTGCCTTGCACGCTTTATCCTCTTTCATCCACGCCTGCAGGCGTCGTTCAATTTCGACAATTTGCTTATCCAGAGTTATCAGCCCATTCCATTGTTCACGCAGCGTGTCGATCAGGATCGCAGGTAGCCTATCAACCAACCGTTCGAGCACGCTTGGTATCGCCTTGTCCAGCGCCGTGCGCCCCTGGCCCATCACTTCACCGTATTCAGTCAGCAAACCACGAAGGCTATTGATTTGCATCGTGCGGAATTTCACGAGTTGCTGTCTCATTCGGTGCAGCGCCAGAACAGCTTGCTGGGCTTCGGTCTTCACTGCAACTGCTTTGCTGGGCATTTGCGTTGCCATCCAGATAGCGCGCGCGTCGGCAGCGTCATTTTTGTTTCCAGTATTGAAAGCCTTGACGAATTTAGCAGGCATCAGCTTTACCTCGTGACCCATTTCGACGAGTCGCCGTGCCCAATGTTGCGCACCGCCGCAAGCTTCCATCCCAATCCGACACGGTAAGCGATTCGCGAAGTGTTCGAGAAACGCTGCGCGCTTGACCGGTTTGTTCACGATTTCACCGGTGTCAAGGTCGACCCAATGCAGCTGGATGACGTTCTTTGCGATGTCTACACCCACGATCGTATGTTGCATTTTGGACCCTCCGGTTTGTCTACGAAGATCTTCATGATCTCCCAATTTAGGCAGTTTGATGCCATTGGCCCGTGAGGCGCCTCGCGTGCGTCCTGACCGATGGGCGGAGGCCGTTCATATCATTCCACTACAAATTCAAAAGAGGCATATTTTCTTTGCAGAAGGACGGCTCGAGCATCCCACGAAGTCCGTATCCGAGACCAATGTTATTTATTAATTAGTATAACTAAGTAATCGATTAGCTGTGGAGGCTATCGAAGATGCTGCGTCAATACCAGTAATTTTTTGTGGCGTGATGCCCGTTCCTAAGTTGAATCCGACGCCATGCAGGAGGGAATGGCGCTTCGCAATCACCCTGTGAAGCATACGGCGAGGCGTCGAAGAGGAGGCTCCGTAATTCGCTTTCGTCAAATAGCCCTTTAGGGAAAACCCCCTGCGCACAAACGGAATTTAGCTCCAAAACCGCGAGTTGAATGATATGGACGCTCCCCACCTAACGTGGTGTTTGACGTTAATGGCACTGCCGCAACAGAAATGCAAAATAGGGTAGATCATATTAGCTTCGCCGGTTAATCAAAGGGGATCCGTCATGACACATACCGTCGTTGGTGTGGATATCGCAAAGAACGTGATGCAAGTTCACTGGGTTGATCCTCAGACGGGCGAGGTCGTGAATCGACCGATAAAGCGAGCCGCTTTTCTCGAATATTTTGCTAACCGCTCGCCTTGTCTGATAGGAATGGAGTCGTGCAGCGGGTCACAACATTGGGCGCGGCAACTGGTCCAGATGGGTCACCAGGTAAAGTTAATGCCTGCAAAGTTCGTGAAAGCGTTCAATATTGCAAACAAAAGCGATGCTGCCGACGCACGTGCCATATGGATGGCGACTCAGATGCAAAGCAAGCCTGTGGCAATAAAGACAGAGTCTCAACAAGCTGTCCTAGCATTGCATAGGATGCGTCAGCAGCTCATCAAATTTCGAACGATGCAGATCAATAGTCTGCGAGGCTTGCTCACCGAGTACGGCGAAGTCATTGGCACTGGCCGCGCTGCTTTAGAGAAAGGCATAATCGGAGTTTTCGCCCGACTATCAGATCGGTTGCCTGTGATGTTGATCGATACGCTTCGTGAGCAGTGGAACGGGGTTGATGAGATCGATCGGCAAGTCGCGCAGATTGAACGGCGTTTAAATGAATGGATGAAGAACAATGAGGCCGTCAAGGCGATTGCAGCCATCCCGGGCGTCGGATTGCTTAGCGCGACGGCGGCGGTTGCAACGATGGGCGACGCAGGAACGTTCAAGTCCGGCAGGGAGTTCGCGGCGTGGCTTGGTCTTGTTCCCGCGCAGAGCGGCTCCGGAGGCAAGGTAGCGTTACTCGGCATAAGTAAGCGAGGCGATACCTATCTCAGAACATTACTCGTGCATGGCGCTCGAAGCGTTATCTATCATGTCAAAGAGCCCGGGGCGTGGGTGGAACAGATGAAACTACGGCGTCCACTAAATGTCGTCATAGTAGCCATGGCAAACAAATTGGCTCGAATTATATGGGCAGTGCTCGCCCATCAAAAGCCTTATCAGAAAGGTCACAAGAGCGTTCGACCCATCTGACACCAAGTTTAAAGGCACGATGCTGTAGGAAAGGATGGAGTGTCCAAAGTTGCGGCGGTATTTGAGTGTAATGACAGAGCAGGTCGGACCTGGGATTCACCAAGCCTGAAAATTTGTCTGAGCCACTGAGCTCGTGAGTTGAATGAGGCGTGAATCCGCGGATTTCATAGGGGCCCGCAGCGAAGCAGGCTGCAATAAGGCTGATGGTATGGACTCCCGCCCCCTCCGGGGCGACACTGACCGCACCAACTCCTGGGAGAACGTCAATGCCTACGCTTACCATCGGTCTAGACATCGCAAAAAACGTGTTTCAGATTCACGGCGTTGATCGCCACGGGAAAGTGGTCATTCAGCGAAAGCTTCGCCGAAGTGACGTGCTGAAGTTCTTCGCAAAACTCGAATCTGGTCTGATTGGCATCGAGGCCTGCCACGGATCGCATTTTTGGGCTCGTGAATTGACTGCCTTAGGTCATACGGTCCGGTTGCTACCAACGCAGTACGTAAAGCCATTCCTCATCGGCGGCAAAAACGATGCGAATGACGCGGCTGCGATCTGTGCAGCAGTCACTCGTGCGGGCATCCACTTTGTCGCGATAAAAAGCGCGGAACAGCAGTCGCTGCAATCGGTGCATCGCATGCGCCAACGACTGGTCCTGGAGCGTACTGCCAAGTCCAATCAGATCCGAAGCATGTTTGCCGAAGAGGGTGTGATCTTCCCGATTGGTCTTCCGCAGTTAAAAAAGGGGGTGATGGCGCTGGTCAACGACCCCGATTCCGGCATCACCACTTTGCTAAGACGGCTTGGATCAATGTACCTTGAGCAACTGAAGGCATTGCAGCAATGGCTCGACGAACTTGCCACCGAGATAGCGGAGATATTCAAAAGCAATGAGGCCTGCCAGCGGCTCGCTACAGTTCCGGGAATTGGGCCGGTTATTGCGACTGCGCTCGTGAGCAGTGTGGGCGATCCCTCGCAGTTCAAGAATGGGAGACAGTTCGCAGCCTGGCTGGGGCTAACGCCGATGCAAAGATCGAGTGGAGGCAAAACGCGATTAGGCGGTATCACAAAGCGCGGCGACACTTATCTAAGAACTTTGCTTGTACAGGGTGCCCGCGCGGTAATGCACTTCGTGAGTCGGCGCAATGACAGTCACAGCCAGTGGATCAAATCCGTTATGCAACGCCGTCACGTGAGCATCGCGGCGATCGCCCTGGCGAACAAGACGGCGCGCATCGCTTGGGCCATATTGACGGGCAACGGCTGTTTCAGGGCTGCATAGCAGGCTTCAGATATCGAGTACTGTTTCATTTCTTCCGCGATTGCGCAAGAAGCGGCAAGCATGGCGAACCGGTCGGACCGGCGCTTGCAGATCCTGATATATCCGACGGCTGCAGTACGAAGCCAGAAGGCCGATGAGGAGCAAGCGCGCAGATTTCCATGATGGCTCGTGCGGCAGTAAGCACATCAGAAGCCGAATGTACGGACGCAGTCGTGACCCTCAAAATGCAAACCGATCTTGCTCATAGGCGGGAGTCCATGTATGAATGTAGAACTGCAGCCCATCCTGTCCGTCACGCACTGAAAGACCTGGCGCAAAGGGGGGCGTCCATGTAGACCGATTTATGCCCACTCGGGCCGACATGATTTTGTCAATTCACATCAGTGCGACATAAATCTGTCAATTGGCGTTCATCCCAAATCCCGAAGTCAAACGATGAGAAGAATTCGAATCCCTACCGAAGTTGCGAAGCTATCTCGATGCAGTTATCGCGTATCTGGCCTGACGAGCCCGGTGAGGACCGGGATCGCTTCATATTAAAAGTTGGTGCTCAAGAGGCCTAAATCAGGAAGCTGCTGGCGGCATTTTCCTACGCGCAGGATGCAGAAATGCCGAACGGTCACGCTACGGTATGAAGAGCAACCACTATGCTTAAACAGATGACTTCTAATTTTTTGGCCTACCTGTATCCCATATTTTCTTTGCGGAAGGACGGCTCGAGCATCCCACGAAGTCCGTATCCGAGACCAATGTTATTCGTTAATTTGTATAACTAAGTAATCGATTAGCTGTGGAGGCTATCGAAGATGCTGCGTCAATACCAGTAATTTTTTGTGGCGTGATGCCCGTTCCTAAGTTGAATCCGACGCCATGCAGGAGGGAATGGCGCTTCGCAATCACCCTGTGAAGCATACGGCGAGGCGTCGAAGAGGAGGCTCCGTAATTCGCTTTCGTCAAATAGCCCTTTAGGGAAAACCCGCTGCGCACAAACGGAGTTTAGCTCCAAAACCGCGAGTTGACGGATTTATACGCGTAGTGTTGACGAAATTATGTCGGTCTACGAAAGGTGTCGGTCAGCGCCCGCCAGATAAGAAGATTCAGGCAAAAAAAGGCAGCAAACTGCGGGACCCCAAATCACCAAAAAAATGTCCACTCTGTGGATAAATTAATGTCCGCGAAAGAGACGCTCCCATGTCGACGTGGTGGACTCTTTTGGATCGCGCCGACGAGGTGTTCTGCCGGAACGGCCGCTGGGCTGGGGTTACGCTTCCTAATCGAGTGGTCGGGGATGGCGTGCGAGGGTTGGAGCACGGCGACCCGAAACTGAACGAGCAGGCCAAACGGGGATCTAAAAATGTGGGGAATGCCGGAAACACTGCGATTCTCTACAAAGTACAAACATCACGTTCGCTGCCAACGTGTTGCCTACCGCTGCCTCCGGTTTTGACTGCACTCGGATGCCGTGACATCTCCTCGCGAGTTATGCGCTGTCTATGATTTGTAATAGCTGATCCCTGGCGATCGTCAATTACACGCTACAACCAGCGTTAAACGTTATGACCTGGCCATGCGCGGCTGCGAAACATATCGATGAAGGCACGCAGCGGTGCGGGAAGTTGCCGCCTGCCGGGATAATAGAGAAAAAATGTTGGCAGGGTCGGGCACCATTCTTCTAGAACGCGCACCAGTTCGCCTCTTGCGAGCTGGTCTGCCACCAGCGCCTCATGAATGTGCGCCAGGCCAATGCCGCTGAGCGCACCAGCAATGATCAGAGCCCGGTCGTCCGCGATCAGCGGCCCGGACACATCGATCTTGATCTCTTCGGAGTCTTTCGCGAAAACCCACGGGTATATCGCGCCACTTGGATAGCGTCGGCCGATGCAAGCATGTCCGGTCAGATCGTGAGGTGCTCCTGGCATGTCGCGGCCAGTGAAATAGCCCGGGGAGCCAACTACGGCAAAGCGCAAACGGGGGCCCACAGGGATGGAGATCATATCCTGGCTCAGATCCGGGGCCGCCCGAATTCCGGCATCGAAACCTTTGCCCACGATGTCTACGATCCCGTCATCGGTGACGACCTCGAGCGTGATGCCAGGGTAGGCTGCGAGGAACTCAGTCATTACGGGTTTAATGACGAGCTCAGCCGCATTGCGAGGCACGTTGAGGCGCAGCGTGCCAGTTGGTCGGCTTTTCAACAGGCCAATCTCTTCGATCGCCTCTGCGATTTCACCTAATGCTGGCGCCACTCGCCGAAGTAGATGCTCGCCCGCTTCAGTCAAGCAAATGCTTCGGTTGGTCCTGTTGAACAGCCGCATGTCGAGCGTTTCTTCAAGGCTACGAACGGCGTGGCTCAGCGCAGACGGGCCGACGCCTCGCTCTTTCGCGGCTCGACGGAAGCTTTGATGCCGGGCCACTGCAAGGAAAACCTCGAGCGCCGGCAGATTAGGCATGGTCACAGATGAGCTTTTTTTCACCATATCGTTGAGCAAATTGCCGGGGTCACAAGTGGGCGATAGGCCGCTACCATAGGTTCTAGCCTGTGCGGACGTGAAGTTTCGCAGCCATTCGCGCAGGACCGAGCGCCGCTAACTATCAGAGGATAAAGACATGACAACTGTTTTTTTTCCAAAGATGCCAGGAAGTCACCATCGGGTGGAATTGAATGGCATTCGGATTCACTACACCCTGGCGGGTGCTGGGGATCCGCTGGTGCTGCTTCATGGCTTTCCAATGACATCATATTATTGGCGCAAAGTCATTCCGGCGCTAGCGGAGCACTTTACCGTTATCGTGCCCGATCTTCGCGGCTGCGGTGATTCCGACCGGCCCTCCGCTGGCTACGATAAGCGGACGGTAGCCGAGGATATACATCGACTGGTGCAGCATCTCAAACTTGGGCCTATCAACCTCATCAGCCACGACGTAGGAATGATGGTCGCCTATGCTTACGCGAGTCGTTTTCCGGCGGAGGTCAAGCGATTGGTGCTGACCGAGGCCGCGCTTGCCGGCTTTGGCCTGGAGGCCCTGTTCGATGCCGACAAAAATCCGCGCATGTTTCATTTGCCGCTTTTTGAAGCGCCGAATGGATTAGCCGAGGCACTTATTACCGGGCAAGAATCGCTTTTCGTGGCTCACATGATGCGTCAACAAGCCTACGACACGACGGCATTGGATCACGACGCGCTGGAGGAATACTCGCGCCACCTCGCCGCCCCTGGAGCATTGCACGGCGGTATCGAATATTTTAGAGCCCACCGCATCGACAAGATTCATAACTTTGAACATGCGAGCTCAAAGCTACCCATGCCCGTCCTCACGATTGGTGGAACAGCAAGCTTCGGTGTCAATCTGGAGTCCGAGATTCGTCCGCTTGCGCAAAACTTACGCAGCGCGATGATCGACGAGTGTGGCCATTATCTTGCAGAGGAGCGGCCGGAGAAGCTAACCGAACTGCTGTTGAATTTCCTCTTGCAACCCGCGTGAGTACGATATGACTCCCATTCCGGACCATGAGAATCGTGCGACCGCTATCATCGAAGGGCGACACTTTAACGAAAATGATATTCAGGATGCCGAACTTAATCGCGCCCGGCACGCACTGGCTTACTTGAAGCGCAAGCTGGGCAATGAGGCGATGCGAGCCTTGCTCGACGACGACCTGCGCACGATGCACGCTCAGGTCCGTCAATGGGTGCAGGCGTCGTCCGGCCAATGGCGTACCGCTTCCGTGGAGTTGATCGTTCCTGGACCCGGTGCACATTCTTTCCAGGATTGGTATGTCGAAGCAATGGCCAACAAGCGTGAAGCTGAATTGCGTGCCGGCCATCCCGAACATTTCGTTAGCCATCCTCTATCGAATCAGGTTGAAGTGATCGAGAACATTGGCGAGACCGAATTGCCTTGGCGGGTGTTTTACCGCGGGCTGCCTGACGATTTCGTTTATCCGGCTCCCTGGGACCCCAGCTATGCATTGCACTACGGCATGGAAATCCTTGATGCCGATGGGGTAAGGGTGGGGTTCAGCATGCGTCAGTCGCGCGACATTGAAGAAGGGCTAAACCTTAAATTTACTACTGTTTTACCGTCGGCCGTCCCGGAGCAGATACTGAGCAAGCATCTGAACCACTTTGCGGTCGAGTTCCGAAACTGGACTCGTATTGCACGTGAGCGAGGCAACGAGACCTAAACAGGAGAACAGCTATGAAACTAAATTACTCAGGTGATGTGCCAAGCCAGACCGTCAACTCCGAATGGTATAGCGGCCAGGTGTGGACAACCGCACTTGCAGAGAGCGAAGCTCCGCAACGGCTGCATGTGGTACTGGCGACCTTCGCCCCGGGTGCGCGCACTGCGTGGCATACCCACCCGTACGGTCAGATACTCATCGCTACATCGGGATCCGGGCGCGTGCAACTCGCTGGCGAACCGGCGAAAACACTCAATCCGGGCGATAGCGTCACGATCGCCGCAGGTGAGCGCCATTGGCATGGCGCAGGACCGGACCAGGTTTTTACCCATATCTCGATTCAGGGGGCACGTCCGGACGGCACCATGGCGGACTGGTTTGATCTTGTCACCGACGAGGTGTACGCACAAGCGGCGCGGGAGACGCACTCATGACCTACCAGTCAATCAACCCATTTACGGAAGCTGTTCTCCGATCGTTTCCTGAGCACACTGATGCCGAGTTAGAAGCAGTTTTGGCCTCAGCCGAGCTGGCATTCCAAAATGACTGGCGGGGTCGCTCCTACGAGCAGCGCGGGGCGGTTTTGCGAAGGGCCGCGACGATACTTAACGATCGCATCGACCACTTCGCGGTTATTGCCACTCGGGAGATGGGCAAGTTGTTGCGCGAGGCCAGGGAGGAAATCGCTCTTTGCGCTGATATCCTACGCTACTACGCGGACAACGGGGAGGCGATGCTCGCCGAACGCCCGCTCGTTCTCGAGCGGGGCGAAGCGGTAGTGCATAGTAAACCCATCGGCGTGATATTTTGCATTGAGCCATGGAACTTTCCCTACTACCAGTTGGCGCGTGTTGCCGGCCCTAACTTGATGGCCGGGAACACGCTCATTGTGAAGCACGCGCCTAGCGTTCCTGAGTGCGCCTTGGCGTTCGAGGAGCTGCTCCGCGAGGCCGGGGCGCCAGCGGGCGCGTACTCAAACGTGTTCATCTCGAACGAGCAGTGCGCGAATGCCATCGCTGATCGCAGGGTGAAGGGCGTCGCGCTTACAGGCAGCGAGCGCGCTGGAGCTGCCGTTGCTTCAGAGGCAGGGAAGGCGCTTAAGAAAAGTACGATGGAACTAGGTGGTTCGGACGCGTTCATCGTGCTTGACGACGCCGATATCGACGAGGCAGTGCGTCTGGCTGTACAGGGACGGATGAACAACATGGGCCAGGCCTGCGCCGGCTCAAAGCGTTTTATCCTGCACGAAGCCATAGCGGACGCATTTACTCGCCGTTTTTGCGATACGCTTGGAACGTATGTTCCGGGCGATCCTATGGATGACCAAACGTCGCTAGCGCCGCTATGCAGCTTATCTGCGCTCGAACGTGCCTTGGCGCAGATCAACATCGCGGTCGCGCGCGGCGCCAAGGTGCTTTCAGGAGGCAATAGGCTGCAACGCTCAGGATATTTCCTGGCTCCGACGGTGCTGGTCGACGTCAGCCCGGATAACCCCGTCTTTAGACAAGAGTTCTTTGCGCCAGTGGCGATGGTCTTCAGGGTGGCAAGCGACGGCGAGGCGGTAGAGCTTGCCAACGACTCTCCCTATGGACTCGGCGGCTCCGTTGTTACCACCAACATCGAGAGAGGCAAGCGTATCGCGGCCCAGATGGATACCGGCATGGTGTTCATTAACGACACGGTGATATCTGCTCCCGATCTGCCTTTCGGTGGCGTCAAAAATTCAGGCTACGGACGCGAGCTCTCCGATCTCGGTATCCAGGAGTTCGTTAATAGAAAGCTGGTCACTGTGACGACGACTTAGCGGGTCCGCAAATTTTGGTACGCCGTTGGGGCGGGGCTTATGACTTACAAGCGATGAAGGAGACTTTCGTGAGCAGCAACTTGCAGACTGGTATTGTCGGCGCGAGCGCTGAGCGTGGATGGGCCAGGATATCCCACGTCCCGGCCATCCAGCAACTCGACGGGCTCGAGCTCCGGTCCGTCGTCACTCGGAAACAATCATCCGCAAACATGGCGGTTGAGGCGTTCGGCGCAGCAAAGGGATATGACGATCCGAAGGAATTGTTCGTCGATCCCGAAATTGACATCGTGGCAGTTGCGGTTAACGTTCCCTCGCACCGCGATCTTGTATTGGCCGCGCTCGCGGCGGGCAAGCACGTCTACTGCGAGTATCCGCTTGGCCGCAACGTCGCCGAGGCCGAAGAAATGGCTGAGGCCGCACGTAAGGCCGGAGTTCATGTTGCCATCGGCCTGCAGCTACGCGCCAACCCTGCGGCTGTCCGCGCGCGAGAAATGATTATGGCGGGCAAAATCGGGCGTGTGTTGAACGCACGCGTCGTGTCGTCGACCGTGGCGTTCGGTTCTCATATCGAGCACGCGATGACGTTCGCGGAGAACCCTGAGAACGGCGTCACCCTGGTCAGTATCCAGGGCGCACATACAATCGATCTCGCAATTGCTTTGCTTGGAGAATTTACTGACATCACCGCGCTAGCGTCTACCCAGTTTCCGCAGATTGCAATCGCAGGTGGCGCACCGCAACACCGGACGACCCCCGACCATCTTGCGCTTATAGCGCGGCTAGCCGGTGGCGCGCCGCTTTCAATCGAGGTGATAGGCGGCCGGCCTGCTGATCAGGCGGCCTTCCGTTTCGAAGTGATCGGCGAAACAGGAAAACTTGTCCTCATCGGAGGCGCTCCTCGCGGCGTTCAGTCGGGCGTGCTGCGCCTGTTTCTCGATGACGAGGAGCAAACCGTGGACGCGGGAGCAGTCGCTACCCCAGAGTCTGCCGTCAACGTCGCTGGCGTATACATGGCGCTGCGCGACGACATCACAAGCGGCACCCGAACTGCACCCGACTTCGACCATGCAGTTCGCGTAACGCGGTTGATAAAGGACGTGATGGCCGCATCACAGAGTGGTTCTCGCGTCTCTGCGTCCGACTGGCCCTGTTACTGAAGGCGACACGACTGACACGCACCCGCACGTGTACCGCGGCGGGGCGGCACGTCTCCAAGAGGATGCGCCGCGCCTATGAATCTCCACATAATCTATTGACGAGACCAGACCGTGCAGCGACGCTGTACCGCCCGCCGAGACGTGTGCGACATCCGCGCGAGCGCGGTCGCAAGCCCGCGCTCCCGTTCCCGAATCGACCAATAGCGTCCTAGTACTACTGTGTCATAAAACAAGGTGGCGCAATACAGCAATACGGACATCTCTGTAGTTGCTTGGAGATGTGGGCAGCAATTCGCCAGCGCAGCGTTGCGATCGAATCAGATACGTGTCGCTGCATGCGCTGGGGAGCCGCGTGGGGTGTAGTCCGCGGGTAAGGCAGGTATGCTGCGGACTTCGGAGTTTTTTTTACTGCCTTGACTCAGGCGCTGTGCGACGAGAAACCCGTAGGCGGCAATGCATAGGGATGCGTGATGATGAAAACCCCGCCACCCACGCCCCTCGAAGTGTCCGAGGCCAAACTCCTGCTTGAGATCCTGATAGTCACGCTCAATGCGCCAACGCATTTTGGCAACGTGAACGAGATGTTGCACAACCGTCTCTTCCGGCAAAGTTGAAAGCCAGTATTTGGTCGGTTCGATTTCGCCAATGGGCCATTCGATAAGCAGCCATTCTTCATCGCGTGGTGTAGCCTGCCAATTATCACGGTGAGAGGTCCGCACGCGCAACGCCGCAAAACGGGAACTTAGTGCGGCACGAGTGCCTTCACGCCACGAAACCGTGTGATAGCAAGATGGATCGAGCGCTAGTGCCAGGTCCTTGACCGCGACTGGATTATGTCCCGGTACCCGGCGTTGCAGGCTTCGAGGTCGGCCAACTTTGCCGGTTGAGGGTACAGCCGGCAGCGGGGCAAGTCCCGGTGGCCACACGCGTGTGCTCGACTGGATGCCCACGGCGTATTGCAAGCCGAGTTCGCCAACGCTGGCACGAAACGCTGCGTCGTTTCCATAACCCGCGTCAGCCAGCACCACTGCGTTCGGCGCACCACTTTGCCTTGCCTCACGCAGTTGCGCGATGGCGATCTGCGGCTTGGTCGCAAACTCAATCTCATCGGGCACACCGGCCTGCTGCCGTCTTGCCGGGTCGTCCGCCCATTCCCGCGGCAAGTAAAGTTGATAAGTGACTGGTAGGCTCGCCTCCTCGGTGGCTACAGACAAGCTCACAGCAACCTGGCAATTATCCGGCTTACCCAACTGCCCGCAGTATTGCCGGGCCACGCCCACCGAATGCTTTCCCTTCTTTGGAAAGCCAGTGTCGTCGATGATCCAGTACAGCCCGTTTGACGGGTCCATGTGCGGCAATACCCAGCGCCGAACCTGTTCCATCAATGCGGCGTCAGACCATTCGGATTTTGAAACGAAATGGTGTAGGGACTGATGACGCGCACTCACGCGATGCGGCTCGAGATGGGCTGCCAGCGGCTCGACACTTTTACGCGCAATCGGCAGCATCAACCCTTGGCAATAGCCCACCAGGCCGGCATGGCGATCACTATGTCCAATTGTGTCGCATAGGTGCTCCAGGTACTCATCGAACGATGTCTCCCAGTCCATCGCTTCCTCTTGTAAAGGATGAAGAAGCTCCTATAATGCCATGAATCTTATGACACAGTAGTACTAGCTTGAATCTCTATTTGATCCAATTGGCACCGTACTGCCCCTCGAAAGGCGGTTAATGGAGATTGTCACCTTTCGTGCGGCAGACTTACGATCGCAAACCGCAGCAGTTTAATGTCCGAGCGAAAAAATCGTAGCTCACACGCATGGTTGGGACTTGAATATTCATCGGAATATATGTTCAAGAAATCTTGCATCGATCATGCGATGCTATCGCTACGCTGTAATACCTCATGCAATATTGGAGTCTATTTTGACAATACATAGATTGCGCATGTCCGATTGCGTGGTGCTAAAAAATCCCGGGAAAAATTCCGTTCAAATTGTTTGGCCCGAGAACGCCCCGGATGCGATGGCCACCATAACCAGGGTCACAATGGAACCAGGAGCCGTTTCAGAGCGGCACGTCCACACGTCGTCTGAGCAAATTTGGATTGTGGAGCGGGGTGAGGCACTGCTACTTCTGACGGACGCAAGACCGGAGATTGTCAGGCAAGGCGACATCATCCGTACGCCTGCTGGTGAGATCCACGGGATCGAGAACACCGGAGCTGAAGTCTTTGCTTACCTTGCAGTCACTTGCCCTCCAGAAAATATGGCTACCTTCTATAAATCGCGAGAGAAATCAATGGGCCAAAAGTAACCAATGGGTTCTCGTCTAATCGACGCCCCCTCCCTCCGCAGTCTCGGGAGTACCTAATCTGACAGATCAGGCCATTGATATTTGTGACCTCATGGTCAAAGCGCGTAACGCTTTGCTCGCGTCCGTGCTATTAGTTTTCAGATGTAGAAATAGCTTAAACAGGCCCACACTCATGGCGAGAATGACGACGATCGCATGCACCTCGTTGACGCCAACTAAGCGGGCGATCGCCGCGTTGCTGAGCGATCTGAACAACCGGCCCTTCAAGAAGCTGCCTGGCTCACGCCTTAGCGTCTTCGACGAAATCGATCGCCCGGCACTTAGGCCGTTGCCCGAGCAGCCCTATCAGTACGCGGAGTGGAAGGTCGCGCGTGTCGGCCCGGACTATCACGTCGAGCTAAATCACCACTATTACTCGGTGCCGTATCGCTACGCGCGCGAACAGGTTGACGTGCGTCACACGAACAACACCGTCGAGATCTTCCATCGCGGTCAACGCATTGCCGCTCACGGCGAAAGCGCTCGCCGCCGTTCCCACACCACGATCGACGCGCACATGCCGCCGGAGCACCTGGCTGTCGCCAAGGGCTGGGATCCGGAGCGGCTGCGCAACTGGGCCGCCGACATCGGGCCCCCATACGGCGGCCGTCATCCAGCGCTTGCTGGGTGCCCGCAAGCATCCCCAGCAGTCGTATTGCACCTGTAGGGCTACGGGCGCGACCGGCTCGAAGCTGCCTGCCGCCGCGCCATCGATCTGAAAGCGCCGAACTACAACTTCACTGACTCGACGCTGAAGAACGGCCTGGACCGGAAGCCCGAACCCGCTACCGGGCAGGCCGACCTGCCGCTTGTGCATGCCAATATGCGCGGGCCTTCGTACTATCACCGAAGCTGAAAGGGAGTCCATATACTGCATTATCCCACTGTCGACAAACTGCACGCGCTGCGCCTGCCCGGCATGGCGACGGCGCTTGCCGAGCAACAGTCCCAAGACGGCATTGACCGGCTGGGCTTTGAAGAACGTTTGGGGCTGCTGGTCGAGCGTGAATCCAGTGAACGTGACTCGCGACAAACGGCGGCCCGGCTGCGTCGGGCCAGACTGAAGGTCCCCGACGCGTCGCCCGAGGACATCGACTATCTCACCGCCCGCGGCCTGGACCGGGCGCTCACCGCCCGGCTGCTGATGGCTATATTCATTCGTTGTACGTTCATCTACTGATCATTCTCGTGCATGGTCGAAGTTTTTTTGATCACGTCGGCATTCTCCTATCGGTTGCGATAGAGTGCCGCCTCGAGACGAGGAGTATTGATGGCCGACAAGCTCGCTGGAATGCAAGTCTTCGTAAAGACCGCCGAGTGCGGCTCTTTCACCGCCGCGGCCTCGCAGCTAGGTATGTCGGCACAGATGGCAGGGAAACATGTGGCGACCCTGGAAAAGCGGGTGGGCGCTCGCTTGATCAACCGATCCACCCACAGTCAGAGCTTGACTGAAGCGGGAAGACTTTATCTCGAGGGTTGCAAGCTGGCATTGGCCGCGGTTGAGGATGCTGAGGCCCGAGTGACTGACCAGATTGGTGTGCCGCAGGGGGCGCTACGAATCGCAGCCCCGATCGGTATTGGGTCAAGTCTTCTCATTCCGCACCTAATTAGCTTCCTCAAAGCCTATCCAGGTGTTTCCATCGAACTCAACCTGTCGGACCGAATCGTGGACGTCGTTGCCGAGGGATTCGACGTCGCCTTGAGAATCGGTAACTTACCCAATTCGGCACTCATTTCGAGGGTGCTCTGTCCCTACCGTATGATCACCTGTGCTTCCCCGGAATATCTTGCGGATCAGGGGATACCAGCAATGCCTGAAGAGCTCGAAGGTCATCAGTGTTTGGACTTCACTTTTCCGTCGCATCCGGCACCTAACCTGTGGTTGTTCAAGTCCGGTGAACACGTTGTGCAAGTTCAGCCGAAGGGCCGCCTAGTCGTGAACGACAGCCGATCCCTTATTGCTGCAGCACTCCTAGGATTCGGCATCATCCAAATCGGTGAGTCAAAGGTGCAGCAATACGTACGGAATGGATCCCTTGTCGAACTTTTCAAAGACTACGAAGGCCTGAGTCGACCGCTTCAAGTAGTTTTTGCTTCGCAAAAGCATCAGAACCCGAAGGTACGCGTCTTCATAGACTGGTTAGTACAAGCTTTCGCTGAACTCGGCTGAATTAGGTTCCATCGGAAAAGGTGCAATGGTCCCAACCAATCGTTTCGAATCTTTCGCCCCTGCCACGCTGTCTCAGTTTCATGATCAGCTTCGCAACAATTGGAGAGAAGACGAAGAAATTATTGCGGGTCGGCGTGACCAGGGTAGATATGAAGACGGGTTGGGCTGCAGTCTCCCACCTGCCGGCCTTTCGAGAGATTGACGGACTCGAACTGGCGGCACGGCGCCAAAATTCGGCCACACTGTTCGCCTCTCCTACTTGATTGCTGACTGCACCCTTTCGGCGCATAAAAGGTTAAGCGGTTAAACGCCACGAGTTGGCTAGTCTAAAGAGAGTCTGCTTATTTCGGGCGACTAACCTCCTAAAAGTAGCTCTTTACTTTCAACGATTTTATTTCATCGGCAAATTTCGCAAACGAAAGGGACGGTATCGCATGACTCACCCTGACTTGGAAGTCTTATTGAAACTGCGCATTAACGAGAAGCCGCTCGAGCTACAGGTCGATTCGCGGACGACATTGCTCGACCTTCTGCGTGAAAGGCTGGATCTGACCGGTACAAAAAAGGGATGTGATCACGGGCAGTGCGGAGCCTGCACGGTTCACATCAATGGGGAAGCGCAGCTGTCTTGTCTGACACTGGCCGTCATGTGTCAAGACACCGATATCCGGACAATAGAGAGCCTTGCCACGAGCGACGTTCTCCATTCGTTGCAACAAGCATTTATCGAGCACGATGCGTTTCAATGTGGCTACTGCACGTCCGGGCAGATCATGAGCGCGGCGACCCTTATAAATCAGCCGGTGCTAACCGATCCTGAGATCCGCGACGGGATGAGTGGCAATTTGTGCCGCTGCGCCGCATACCCCAATATCGTGGCGGCCATTAAGGCGGCATACCTCTCGAAAGGAATTTAGTCCATGCAGCCGTTCGAGTACGTCTGTGCAACTGATGAGGCCACCGCGATCGAACAGGTTGCCTCGGACCATACCGCCTCCTTCATCGCCGGTGGAACCACAATGGTGGACTTGATGAAGGAGCAAGTATTTCGACCAAGCCGGCTAGTCGATATTTCCCGCTTACCGATGTACGAGATTGCAGAGCTACCAGGTGGCACTTTGCAGATTGGTGCAAACGCCAAGAACGCAGTTGTCGCCAATCATCCCCTGGTCCGTTCACGTTTCCCAGGGCTTTCAGAAGCAATCTCCGCTGGTGCGTCCCGCCAAATTCGGTCCATGGCGTCTGTAGCCGGAAATATCCTGCAGCGAACCCGATGCCCTTATCTGCGTGATGTTCACCAGCCGTGCAACAAGCGGTCCCCCGGCTCCGGCTGTTCGGCTATTATTGGTTTCAACCGGCTACACGCGATACTCGGTCACACCGACGACGGTCCGACCGGAAGTCACAGCTGCATCGCAACCTACCCATCGGATATGGCAGTCATGCTCGCTGCCCTGGACGCAGTGGTGGTCACTCGCTCACGCGTTGGGGAAGAACGCTTCCTGATTAATGATTTACTGCGTCTTCCAGCTAACGAGCCCGGTCTCGACTCTAACCTGCCGCATGGATCGCTCATCATTGCGATTGAGCTTCCAATGTTTGGTGGGATTTCGCACTACCTCAAGGTTCGCGACCGAGCTTCGTATGCTTTCGCGCTGGTCTCCTGTGCGGTGGCAATTGATCTGCATGATGGACGGATCGACCACGTAAAGATTGCTTTGGGTGGATTGGCCCATAAACCGTGGCGCGCGCGGGAGGCGGAGGAGATGCTGTCCGGACACATTCCTTCGGACGAGCTTTTTCGAAGCGCCGCCCAATTGGCATTAACCGGTGCCAAGTATTTCTCACAGAATAACTTCAAGGGCCCCATGGCTATCGAACTTATCGCGCGCGGATTGCTGGAAGCTGCCGGCTTGGAACCTTTATCCGGTCCGGCGGGCTCTGTTTTCGCAGCTAACATCGGAGGCGTCGCGGCAAATCATGTTCAATAAATCTGCAGAAACTAAGTTTGTCCCGGTAGCCGTGGGACAGGCGACGCAGCGCGTCGATGGTCGCGCCAAGGTCACCGGAGGCGCACTCTACACTGCAGAGCACTCCCTGGAGGGTCTACTGTACGGCGTGGTCGTCGGCAGCGCCATTTCGAGCGGAAGCGTGACTTCCATCGATACAGAGTCTGTCATGGCATTGCCTGGTGTCGTCGCTGTTATCACACCCGAGACGGCGCCCCGGATTGGCGAATTACCCGAGAAGACCCAGGGAATTCAATATTCTGGCGAAGGAGGCCTCATTGAGATGATGGTTCCGATGCAAGACAATTCCGTAAGCTATGCTGGTCAGGCGATAGCTGTAGTTGTTGCTGGAACGTTTGAACAGGCCATTCACGCCGCAGAAATGCTCCATGTCGAATACCGGCGGAGAGATGCCGAATTGAACTTAGAGACGGCGAGCCGACGGTCGAAGCCAGCGTCGTATTGCGGAATGGAGCCACTCCAGCTTGAAACCGGGGATCCTGCCAAGGCATATGACGCGGCGGCTATCCGTATCGAGCGAACTTACGAAACACCAGTACACCACCACAATGCTATAGAGATGCTATCGACGATCGCGAAGTGGGAAACAAAGAACGGCGACGAACACCTGTTGCTTTACGACACGACACGAGTTCTCAAAAGTCTTAGCGCTGTGATAGCCCACTGCCTGGACGTGCCCGAATCGAATATCAAAATTGTCGTGAAGTTTCTTGGCGGCTCATTTGGTTCGAAAGCCTGGATGTTTGGGAACACCCTATTGGCAGCGGCATGTGCTCGGAAACTCGGGCGCCCCCTAAAAATCGCCTTCACTCGACAGCAAATGTTCGAGCTAAACGGTCACCGGCCGGCGACGCGTCAGGTGATGCGTCTAGGCGCATCGCGGACCGGACGAATCGCCTCATTGCGTCACGAGGCCGTCTCACATACTTCCATGGTGAGCGGATATCCCGAGCCGTCAACCGGCATGACGATGATGATGTACGGGATAAAGAATCTGGCAATCGCACAGGAAATTAGGCATTTAAACCTGCCAACCCCCATGCCCATGCGGGGCGTTGGCGTTATAGCGGGAGGCTGGGCACTGGAAAGTCTGCTCGATGAATTAGCGCACGAGCTCGAAATGGATCCCATTGACCTTCGTCTGGCAAACGAGGCAACTAAGGGCCCGTTCACTGATCTGCCGTTCTCGTCCAAGCATTTGCGAGAGTGCTTCGAGAAAGGTGGGGAGATTTTCGGCTGGAAACGGAGAAAGATGCAGCCTGGACTAATACGCTCTGGCAATGAAATGATCGGTTTTGGGGTTGCAAGCAGCACGTTGCCTGCCGTACTAGACGATGCCACCGCCCGCATTACCTTATTCGCGGATGGGACAGCGAAAGTACGGAGCGCTACCCACGAAATCGGCAACGGGGCTTACACCGTTTTCAAGCAAATCGCTGCTGACGCCATGTCGATGCCGATTGATGCTGTTGAGTTCGACCTCGGCGACTCCACCTTTCCTGACTCGCCCATCACCGCAGGATCACGCACTACCGCAAGCGTTGGCGCGGCAGTCCTGACGGCCGGCGCCAACCTTTTATCTGCGATCAAGGAAGTTGCCCGCCACGATCCTAATTCGGCTCTCTTCGGCCTGCCCGTCGAGCGAATCGTTGCGTCAAATGCCAGCCTTTCAGACAACACCGCGGGCGGAGCACGCGAAAGCTATTCTCAGGTGCTGCGCCAAGCAGGACGTGAGCTTGTGACCGCAACCGGAGTCCTCACGCCCGACAGAGACGACAAGAAATTCGAGCTCCACTCATTTGGAGCGATTTTCGCGGAAGTTCGAGTTGACCTTTCGACCGGGGTGGTTCGCGTCCCTAGGCTCACTGGGGTGTTTGACGTAGGCCGAGTCATCAACCCGCTCACAGCTAGATCGCAACTCATGGGCGGAATGATCGCAGGACTTGGTGCGGCACTGATGGAAGAGTCTTACTACGATCCGTACACAGGAAGAGCGGTAATCCGAAACCTAGCGGATTACCACATACCGTGTTGTGCAGACACGCCCGATATTACGGTAGAGACATTAGGAATTCCCGATGAGCAGATGGGACTGCTCGGCGCCAGGGGGCTGGGCGAACTTGGAACGAATAATGTCCCCGCGGCGATCGGCAATGCGATTTTCAACGCCACTGGCAAGCGGCTCAGGAATTTGCCGTTGACCCCAGATAAGTTCTTCTAAGAGACGGTTTCAAAAAGCCGGGTTTGTGTACCGCTATGACTTCGGTGACGACTGGCACCACGATATCCACGTCGAAGACGTAGTATGCATCGGTCATCAAGTCAGCCGTGAGGCCTGTGTCATTGCAAGTGCCGCTGCATGGCCGTCGGAAGACGTAGGTAGCGCTAGCGGCTATCAAGAAATGTTGAGTGTTCTGGGCCAGCGAGCCCAATAGCGAGGAGACTCAGGAATACAGGATGTGCGCTAGTCCACTGCATCATTGACTTGGCACCGGGCGAATTCGACGGGAAGGATCGTCATATTTCCATTTGATTGGTTTACATGCCGGCCAGTCGCTCGTTGAGGAAGCGCCCCGACCAACGTGCGATGAAACGTGAGTCGCAGCCCAGTGCGCTCATGATCCCGTCGCGCGATTCACCGTCCTCGAGCATCAAGATCAGTTTTGCATGTCGCACGTCCGCCGCGCGCACCGTTCGGCTGCGTGCCGCTGAAAGTAATTGCGCACGTTCGGTATCAGTCAGATTCATTTTTCCCATGCCCTAAATTCGAACATAGACGGGGTGCCAAGTCAATGACGCAGTGGACTAGTGATGACTTCGATATCGAGTTCTTCGACCGGCGTGCCACCAACGCTACCCTCTTACTCATGGCCCGGAACAACTGGGGCAAAAAAGACACGCAAATCACCGGCCCTATCGATCATAAAAACCACTTCGGTGCGCTTAACTGACTGCTTACCGTCAAAGTGAATCAAGATTTCAATGCAAATCGAAGACATGCAACAGTACAAGGGCTTGGTCGTTTCTTCCGACCACTAAAATTTGTGTCTCAGTCCCGTCGATACGCTTACCTGCCGATTAGTAGACGACGGAGCGCCTACGGTATAGATGGACGCGATTTTGACATAGTGTCCATTGACCAAGGTCGACGCGTCGCCAGCGGCCAGTTGATATTCGGCAGTGACATACAGCTCCGTACGCGTTGAAAGAAAGTAATCTGCGCCAAGAGTGAGTTGATGCCACTTAGGTTTACTGCTTTTCCCCGCCTGACCGGGAAGATCGGTGGCATGGCCATCGGTATAAACGTAGTCCGAAATCAACAAAAGGGACGGCTTAATCAGATAACGGAGACTGACATCGTAATTGTCCAGCTTTCTGCCCGCGCCATCGTTATAGTCGAGAATGACGCGGCTGAAACTGCTCGCAAGCGTTGCCAGACCCAGCTTGACGCTGGCTGAGGCCGTACCAATGCGCTGGCGCGCGACCCCGCCATCAATGTTGTAGAAGAAGGCGCCGCTATAATCGTCACCCGACGTGGTGGTCGCGCCGCCGACTGCACCGCTTCCGTTCGTCGACGAGTTGGGATGATTAAGCTCGAAGTAGCCGGCTCCAAACGTGACCGGGCCGCCTGTGTAATTGAGCGCGGCCGACCATGCACGGTTATTTGCGAAGCCGTCTCCCGGTTGCGATCCGGCTTGATTGCTGAAGCCGTAAAGGCCGTCGGCGGAGAGGCCGCCGAAGGACGCCGACCGAAACTTCACCGAATTGTTCACCCGGAAAGTTTGTGTGAGATTGTCGCTATCGCCGATATGCGTTGACGGTGCCCAGATGTACGAACCCACGGACGGCGCCACCATGTCCGCAAGCGGATCGTATTGTCGGCCGAACGTTAAAGTGCCCACGTTCGCTTGCGACAGTCCGACGAAGGCCTGCCGCCCGAACAGACGTCCTCCTTGTTGCAAACTGCCATTTGCAGCGTTGAATCCGCTTTCAAGCATGAAGATTGCAGCAAGGCCGCTGCCCAGGTCTTCGCTTCCTCGCAGGCCCCAGCGGCTTCCGCCCAGCTTGCCAACGGTCTCTTGCCAGGCGCTCGCGCCTTTCACATTGTTAGTGTAGGAAACCCCGGCGTCGATAATGCCATACAAGGTTACTGAGTTTTGCGCATGGGCACTGGGCAGGAAAGCAGTCAATGCACCTGCGGCGAACACGGTAAGGCCTGGCCTTTTTCGGATCATGGCTATTCCAGATATTTAATATGGATAACTGAACAAACAGATTTTGGGTTACATCAGGAAGTACACAACCGTTGACCGCTTACATCATCGCGCAAAGGGCGATCAACTTTCCATGTCCCGCGTGCTCTCAGATTGCAAGACGATGCAGGCCACCATCGATCGGGATCACCGTCCCGGTCACATAGCTCGCCAGCGGAGACAACAGGAACGTAACCACGTTGGCGAACTCCTCCGGTTCGCCGAACCTGCCGATCGGGATGTTGCGCGAGATGTACTCCTGGCGCGATTCGGCTGTCGGATGCAAGGTTTCGAGTATCTGGCGGCTATTGATCCGGCCCGGGGCGACGCAGTTCACCGTGATGCCGTTTGGCGCGAGTTCGGACGCAAGCGCCTTCGACCAGCTCTGCAACGCCGCCTTTGCGGGGGCCGCCGCGTTCATTTTTGCGCCGACGACTGCACCTGTCACATTGATTATGCGGCCCCACCCAGCCTTGATCATCTGCGGTGCCATTAGTCCCGTAAGCCGGCGCGCGGCGTAAAAATTAAGGTCGATGGCTTCGCTCCACACGTCCTCGTCATTATTGTCACCCATGGGACGGGAACCGCCCGCGTTGTTCACCAGCATTGCTATCTCGCCCAGTGAGTGCATGGCTTGCGCTGCCACTTGTTCAACACCGGCCGTCGTCGATACATCGCCAATGCACAGAGTGGGCTCGGACAGTCCCAGTGCTCTCAATTCGTCTCGTAACGCCTCGAGCGCTTCGGCATTGCGCCCGGCAATCGCGAGCCGGGCGCCTTCGCGCGCCATAGCTTGCGCGATCGCGCGTCCAATGCCTGAACTGGCGCCGGTAATCAGGCAGGTGCGTCCGTCGAGTTGCAGGTCCATCGGTTCACCTCTTTTAAGTCATCGATCCGATATTAGATGCGGTAGGTTTTTTCGGCATTGCTCTGGAACAACGCGGTGCGCTCGCTTTCGCTGAAACCGAGCGTTATATGATCGAACGCGTTCCAATAGCTCGCATAATCTCGCGACATCTTGTCGACAGGAAAATTGCTTGCGAACATGCAGCGGTCAATACCGAAGATTTCGATGGTTTCGAGCACGAGTGGCCTGATGCTGTCGACGTTCCATTGGCGGTCGAGGAACCCGAAACCTGATATCTTCACCGCTACGTTCGGGCGCTGCGCGAGCAGCCGCATGCCCGTACGCCACGCTTCGAGATACTGCACCGACGTTTCCATTGGCAAACCCGTATGCGTGAGTACGAACTGGACATCGGGATTGCGTCCGATCAAGTCGGCTCCGAAGGCCATGTCGGAATGGAAGAGCTGGATATCGAACGACAGATTCATTTGCCGTAGCAGCATGAAATTGCTAGCCCAAAGCTTACTCTCACGCGGGTCCGTGGCGGCCGGATCGACCTTGTGCTGGATCAGGCTCTGCCGGATACCACGCATGTTTGCGGACTCACAGTGTGCTGCGAGGACATCCGCAGCATTTGTTGCGCCAAGATCCGCATACGCCACAATAGCGTGTGGAAACCCGCGCGATGCGGGTGCGTCGGCAACTTGCTGCAGCCAGCGCGTTTCGCGGACCGGATCGCGGGAATCATGTTCCGCCTGGATATGTACCGCCTTTTCCACGTCGGATCCCGCGATGTCGCCGAGAAAATCTTCGATTAGATAGTCTTTGCGGATCGCCGCATAATCGCCGATTACGCGTGGCTGGACGTTGTCAGTCAGCCAGGGATAGTAGTTTGTTTGAAGGTCCCAAATATGAAAGTGGGTATCGATCTTTTGCATGCGATGCTCCAATGAAGAGGTTTAGGCGAAGACGATGACACCGTCGTACTCAGAGAAAACCGGTGGATAGCCACGGGAACGCTGCAACGATCACGGTGCCCGCGAACAAAACCAGCAAGTAGCGCGCGATCGGGCGCATGCCAACGGAAGGATCGATGCGCGCGACGGCGCAAGCAGCGTAGTAGCCCACCCCGAACGGTGGGGCGAAAAGCCCGATTCCCATCGAGAGCACGACGACCATTGCATAATGAACTTCGTGCACGCCGAGCGCTTTGGCAATGGGAAACAGCAACGGGCCGAACAACACGATGGCGGGTATACCCTCCAGCACGCTTCCCAACACCATGAACGCCACGATCGAGACCGCTAGGAATGTGGCTCTTCCGCCGGGCAGACCCGCCAGCAGCGCGGCAAGTCCTGTCGAGAAGCCCGACTGCGTGAGTGCCCATGCCATGGCCGTTGCTGTGCCGATGATCAGCAGGATGGCGCCGGAGAGCGACGCAGTGTCGGCGAGCGCGTGCCAGATGCGGCCCCATGCGACCGGCTTGCGAAACAGCACGCTGATCAGGACCGCATAGGCGAGCGCATAGGCGATTCCGACGGTCGAAACCTCAGTTGCCGTCGCGATCCCTTTAATGACGGCGAAGCGCACGACGAACGGCAACACGAGCGCGGGGAGCGCAACGACAAACGCGCGCGCGATCTCGGGCCAGGTGGAACGCGCTGCCTGGTCGCTGTCGTGTCGATACTTGAACCACACGCCCGCGCATAGCATCAAGCCAAGCAGCAGAGCGGGCATGAGGCCGCCGACGAAGAGATCCGCGATCGACACGCTCGTGACGGAGCCGATCGTGATGAGCACGATGCTTGGCGGCACGGTTTCGGTCTGCGCGCCGGTCGCTGACAACAGCGCGATCAGATCGCCATCCTTGGCACCACGCGCTCGCATCTCGGGAAACAATACGGGAGCGACCGCCGCCATGTCGGCGGCCTTCGAGCCCGAGATACCGGATACCAGGTACATCGCGCCGACCAGCACATAATGCAAGCCGCCACGCACGTGACCGAAGAGCCGGGCGAGCAGCCCGACCATGGCTTTTGCCATGCCCGTCACAACCACGAGCGCGCCGAGAAAGATGAACAGGGGCACTGCGAGCAGCACAAGATGCGACATGCCTTCTTCCATGCGGCCGATCATGACGTCGGTCGGCGCGTGCGTGACGATGCTCAGATAGGCGAGCGTCCCCAGCCCGAAGGCGAAGGCAATCGGAACGCCGGCGAAGATTGCGCCGCCGACGATCACCACAAAAAAGATCAGCAGGTTGTAGAGACCCATTGCGACAATCGACGGCTTGCAGAGATAAAGCGCGGTGGCGATGACAGCGATCAGCGCGAGCGCCAGTGCGAAATCGGGCAGGCGGACTTGGCGTCCCAGGCGTAGCAATCCGAATACGATCATGAGCCCGATCCCTGCGGGCAAAGCGGCTGCGCGCCAGACACCGGAGATCGCCAGCGAGTCGGTTTCGATCGGAAATTCGCTCACCGCATACTGGATCGCCGGCATCAGCAAGATGGCGAGCAACATGAGGCTTGCGGTCATGCTGAAGGCATCGAAGCGCGCGCTCGGCCCGCGTCCCTGACGGCTCACGAACGCGACCATGCGCATGTGCTCCATGCGACGGTACGCGATCGCGGCGCCCAGGCTCGCGACCCAGGCGAACAGCGTTGACGCGAGTTCATCGCTCCAGGTCAGCGGCTGGTGCAGCAGATAACGGCATGACACGCCCGCGAGCAGCAGCGCAACTTCGATTGCCAGTGCGCAGGCGGTGACAGTTTCAACGAGGGTGCCAAGCCACCTGTCGCAGATGCCGGCGCACCGTTGCCATAGCGACGATGCGTCGTGCTCGGCGCGTGACATGCGGGTTTCGATCATAGCCTGTAGATTTCTCACGCTGAACTCCCGGAGAAGACGGCGATATTAAAAGCGGACTCAGCCGATGTGCCCGGCGTACTTTTCGAGCAACGCCCACATGTCGGGACCGAAGCGCTTCTTCCATTCTTCGTAGTAACCGGCCTGGCGAAGCGCCACGCGAAACGGCTTCGGGTCCACCTCGATGACCTGCATCTTTTTATCCTTGGCCAACACCCCGGCGAAGCGCGCTTCGAGCGCGACCACGTCCGCGCGTTGCGCAAGGGCGGATTCGTTGAGATTCCTCGATACGACCGCGCGCAGGTCTGCCGGGATCTGGTCCCAGGTCGCCTTATTGACGAGCGATAGCCAGCCGTCCCACATGTGGCGCGTGAGCGAAACCGACTTTTGCACTTCGTACAGCTTCGCGAAGTAGAAGGTGGTAAGCGGAAGCTCGGTGCCGTCTACCACCCGCGTCTGCAACGCGGAGTAAATCTCGTTCATGTTGATCGTGGTCGGCGATGCGCCGAAGGCTTCGAACAAAGAGATCCAGAGCCGGCCGGGCGGTACGCGCAGCTTGAAGCCCTTGAGATCTTCGGGCTTTCTCACCGCGATGGCGGACGACGTGATCTCCTTGAAACTTAGGTCCCATACCTTCTCCTGACAGAAGAGGCCGGCCGCCGAGATCCTGTCGCGCAACGCGGCGCCCAGGTCGCCGTCCATGGCCGCCCATATTTCCTTGTAGGAGGGAAAGGCAAAGCCAACACCGACGATCGCGCATTCGGGCACGAGCCGCGACAGGATCACGCTCGAGAGCGTGAACATGTCGAGCGCGCCGGAGCGTAACTGGCTGAGCATTTCCGTGTCCGAGCCAAGTTGACCGTCGGGGAAAAGCTGGATATCCACGGCGCCGTTGGTCTGTGTGCGAATGCGCGTGAACGCCTCGTTCAGCCTGACGTTGAGCGGATTCTCGATATTGACGTTAGTGCCGTATTTGAGCTTGATGGGCGCCGCGGCACGCGCGAGCCGAGGCATGGCGACGGCGGCGCACACTGCGGCGCCCGTTGTGAGCACGCGGCGGCGCGCCTGGGATTTCTTTGACATGGTCACGCTTGTCTCCTGCTATTTTGTTTTAGCGCCGCTTAGCACGGCTACCTGCAGCCAATTCTTGACGAATGTTCAGATGACGTTGAGCGCACGCAGTTCCGCGAGCCGGGCAGCGCCGATGCCGAGTAGCGAGTTGAGTACGCTGTCGGTATGCTCACTAAGTACGGGTCCGAGCCAGTTGACTTGTCCAGGCGTGCCACACAAGCGGGGGACAACATTGGCCATGGTCAGTTCGCCCACACGATCGTCCTTAACCGTCAGCAGATTGCCACGCTGCTGGTAGTGCGGGTCGTCGAAAATCTCGTCGATTGCATATACCGGACCGCAGGGAACCTGCGCCTTGTCGCAGGCGTCGATCACCTCCTTGAGCGTACCCGAGCGGGTCCATGCGGTGACGATCCGGTCAACCTCATCGCGATCCGCAAGGCGCTGTGCCATGGTCGCGTAGCGCTCGGGCGTCGCGAGTTCCGGCTGCAACATCAGCACCGCAAGCCGCTCGAAGAGCTTGTCCGTGGTGCACGCTATGGCTACCCACCGGCCATCGCGCGTTGGATAGTGACTGTGCGGCACGACAATGGCAGTGGCCGCGCCCATTCGCTGGCGAATGATCTTCTTCGCGCCGTAGGCCGGAACGAGTTCATCCAGGATGCGGAACATGCTCTCGTACAACGCGACGTCGACGACCTGGCCCTCGCCCGTGATGTCGCGCGCGCGCAAGGCGAGCAGCACGCCGATCGCGCCGAAGAGCCCGGAACCGTAGTCGGCGAGTGTCGCCGAGCCGGGCGTGACGGGTGGCCCGTCAGGATCGCCAGCGAGGAAAGACAGGCCGCTGAATGCGTTGGCGATGCGCCCGAAGCAGGGGCGGCCGGCGTACGGGCCGGTTTGTCCGTAGCCTGTTATGCGCAGCATGATGATGCGCGGGTTGATCGCCTTCAGGTCTTCGTATCCCAGCCCCCAGCTTTCGAGCGTGCCGGTCTGGAAGTTCTCGCACACCACGTCTGACTCTGCCACGAGTCGCTTAAACAGGTCAGCTCCCTCGGGCTTGCGCAAGTCAAGCGTGACGGATTTTTTGTTCCTTGCCTCGGTAAGCCAGGCAAAACTGTCGCCCGATGCCGACGCATTGCCAAGTCTCCTGCACGGGTCGCCAACATCCGGCAATTCGACCTTGATGACCTCTGCACCGAACTCGCCCAGCAAGGTGCTGGCGAACGGGGCAGCGAGAAAGGTGGCGGCATCGATCACGCGGATGCCTTGCATCGGCATGGTCTCGGCCACGGGGGACTGGGGCGATGTATTTAACGTCAAAATGAGACTCCTGAGGGTTTTGATTCAGACGTGTTCGGGCTTGCTGGCGCGCGTCGCGAGGCTGTGTCTTTCGATCAGCCGCTGGGCGCGGGACACGATGGGATAGTCGACGAATCCGCCCTCCACGCGAATTGCCGATATCCCGGCCGCTTCCGCCTGCCTGAAGGCATCGACGATCGCCCGTGCTTTCGCCACTTCGGCCTCGCTCGGAGTGAACACCTCGTTCACCACCGTCACCTGGTCCGGATAGATACAGAACTTGCCGCCGAAGCCGAGCGTGCGTACATGCACCGCGGAGCGCCTGAGACCTTCTATGTCGGCTATATCGACGTGGGCGGTGTCGATGGGCGGCGCGAGTCCCGCGGAGCGCGAGGCAACACACAGCCGGGAGCGGGCAAAAAGTAATTCTTGCTCGGCGGCGGTCCACTCCATGCCGAGATCGTTGACGTAATCGCCCGCGCCGAAAGCGAGGCGCTTGACACGCGCCGAGCATCGGGCGATCGCCTCGACGGTATCGAGTCCGCGTGCGGTTTCGATGATTGGCATGAGTTCGATCGCTCCGCTTTCCAGCCCGCGCTCACGCTCGAGTTGGCTGATGATCCAGTCGGCGATGGCAACATGTTCGGGGCCTTGCACCATCGGCAGGATCATGCCTCCGAGACCCGCGACGACGACGGCCTGGAAATCCGCGAAGGCATAAGGCGTGTCGAGCCCATTGATCCGCACGAACACGGGGCCATTGGTCAGACCTGCTATCACGCGGGCGGCGGTAGCGCGCGCCGTCGCTTTCTCGCTAGCAGCGACAGCGTCCTCCAGATCGAAGATCGCGGCGTCCGCACCGCATTGGGATACTTTGGCGAGATGTCGTTCGTTGGAAGCCGATGCAAAGAGTAGTGTGCGCACTAGTTGCTCCTCGCTTGCGGCGGCTGGCTATGCCGCAGGTTTACCCGCGATTGAGGTTGCATGTCTTGTCTCCATTCGTTTTAGGTCTTGGCGACCTTATGGTGATTGAAAAGTATCACCTGAAGGGGCAAAATAAAAGTGCATAAGGAACATACGGCTAATAACGTTTTTGCATGAGTAAGCGTGAATCCTAAAAATCTCCGGTCTTTCATGAAGGTGGTCGAGTTCGGCACGTTCAACCGCGCGGCGGGGCAGTTGCGCATTACGCAGCCGGCGCTGAGCCGCCGCATTAGTTCGCTCGAAGACGAGGTGAAGACCAAGCTATTCGACCGGCACGGCCATGGCGTCACGTTGACTGACGCGGGTATCGTGTTGAGGGATCATGCGGAGGGCCTGTTGCGCCATCTGGAGCAGGTGCAGTGTGAGTTGACGAGCCGAGCGTCTACGCCGAGCGGTAGCCTCTCGGTCGGACTGCCTGCGCCGTTCAGAAGCATCGTGTCCAGCACGCTGATACCGGCGTTCTGCCTGGAACACCCGCAGGTGAAGCTGCATATCTTCGAAAACACACCGCTCTTGATCTTCAACCTCCTGCAGGCGGGTTCGCTCGAACTTGGGGTGATTTCGGGCGAAGAGCCGCCTTCGGGCCTGACCTGTGACCCCTTTCTCACGGAGAGTCTCTTCCTGGTCGGCGCGACGAAGCACGGCCTGCAACTCGACTGCCCTGTGTCCGCGGCGCGCCTGCCCACACTGCCGCTCGTCCAGGCGCCATTTCCAAGTGCCGTGAGAACGCTGCTAGCGCGCTACTTCTCCGGCGGCGAGGCGCTCAGCTACAACGTCGAGGTTGACAGCTATCACCTGATGATCGACATCGCGGCATCAGGTCACAGCTTTACCATCCTGCCTTTCTCGGCTATTCGGGAGCATGTCCAGTCGGGACAGATATGCGCGGCTCCCATCGCCGAACTGCAAATGCATTGGGTTGTCGCACGTCCGGTCGAACGCCAGATTTCGGTCGCTGCGCGGCGCTTCGAGAACTCCCTACGGCGCCTGACGTATGAAGAGGTGCAGAGCGGTCGTTGGCTTAGCGCGAGTTACCACGACGCGCAATAGGCCCGCATTTTCAAAGTGAAGTGCGATAGGGATCAATGTCCAACACCGGAAGACGGGACTGGCCGACCCTCGTTTAAAAGCTGCGACTTCGAGCAGGCGAACGGAAAGATAGCGCAGTGGATAGGCATTCGAATCTGCACCGACATTGGTCCAACAAAGCCCCTTGGAAAGATGGCTGACCACCTTGCCGGGAAGAATGCCGGCCGTTGACCTAAGTTAGGTGAGGGGTGTGATCCGCGAGACAGGCGTGCGGCCTATGGCATCGCTTGGACGCCCGCATTGGAAGGCGCGTGCGTGTTCCACGGCGGCGGATCGAACAGCGCCGCTATCCAGTCGATGAAAGCCCGCGTCTTCGCGGGCTCGTGCCGCAGCGACGCGCGCACAATATTCAGCTTCTCATCCACCGCGCCGATCCATTCTGGCAGCACATGTACGAGGCGTCCGTCGCGCAGTTCGCGGCCGATGAGCCAATCGGTGGCGAGCATCACACCGGCGGAGCCGAGCGCGGCGTGGATGGCCGTGTCGATATCGTCCGTCGAGAGGCGCGAGCGGATTCGCACCGTCTGATGCGCATCTTTCTTGCGCAGATGCCTGAGATGCCAGACCGGATGCGTCATGAGCGGCGTGAAGCCAATGCATGCATGGCGCTGCAGATCGCGCGGCGTGTCAAGCGGGGGGTTTGCCGCGAGGTAGGCGGGCGACGCGCACAGCAGCCTGCGCATCGTGAGCAGCGGCTTGGCGACGAGACGGCTATCCTGCAACTCGCCGATCCGCACGCCGACGTCGTGCCTTCCTGCGATCAAGTCGACGAAGCTGTCTGTATAGTTGCATTCGACGTCCAGCAGCGGATAGCGCACGAGCAATTCGGGTAGACGCGGAGCGATCCATTTACGCCCGAAGCCAGCCGGCAGACTGATTCGTAACAGGCCGCTGGGTGTGGTCGAAAGCACACGGGCTTCCTCATGGGCGGCGCGGAGAATCGACAAGGCTTCGTCAGCCCGGTCGCGAAAACGCTGGCCGGCTTCGGTGGAGGAAACCCGCCGTGTAGATCGTTCGAGCAGGCGAATACCGATACGCGCCTCGAGCGCGGCGACACGGCGCGACACGACCGACCCGTCGCGCCCGAGTTGCCGCCCCGCAGCGGTGAAACTTCCCGTTTCAAGTACCGCGAGGAATGCGCCGATCTCGTCCGCCTCGATCCCATCCATTGCTGCGCCTCCTGCAAGAGTGTCGTGTTGCAACGGTGGATTATAGTGCCCGCCCGCTGTTACGCTGGTTGCTACTTAATTCAAGGAGCAATCAATGAACACGACCATGCGTGCCTATACGCTGGAAACCGGCAAGAACTACAAACTTGCACAGCGCGATATGGGAGTTCCCAGCCCGCAAGCCGACGAGGTCTTGATCCGCGTGCATGCCGCTGGCCTGAACTATCTGGATCTAATGGTTGCATGGGGACGCTTGGGCGCAGTCGACGCGGCGTTCGTGCCAGGCACTGATGGAGCCGGAGAAATTGTGGCTGTCGGCGAGCGCGTGCGCGGCTGGCGGGAGGGAGATCGCGTGATTGCCGGATCGATCGTGGACTGGGCGGCGGGACCGCTCACGCGCGAAGCCGGCAAGCGGCTTCGTGGCGTTTCGATGCCAGGGTCGCTTGCGGCCTTTGCGGTCGTCCCCGCGACTGCACTCGTGCGTATTCCGGATGCGCTGCCCTACGTGCAGGCCGCGACATTACCGATTGCGGCGACCACCGCGTGGAATGCGATCGTTGCGGGGAACGTGCGGCCCGGATCAACGGTCGCGTTGCTCGGCACTGGCGGTGTGAGCCTTTTTGCGCTGCAGTTTGCGAAAGCGGCGGGCGCGCGCGTTTTCATCTCATCGTCGTCGGACCAGAAACTTGCGCAAGCGCGCACGCTCGGCGCCGATGAAACCATAAACTACCGTACGACGCCAGCCTGGGATGAGGTGTTGCTCGCAGCCACCGACGGTCGGGGGGCCGACCTGGTCGTCGAGACCGTGGGCGGCGACTCGTTCAAGCGCTCAGTCAACGCGTCGGCGATAGGCGGCACGCTATACTCCGTCGGTTTTGTCGGTGGAATGGATGCGTCGTTTCCACTGCTGGATGTGATGGCGAAGACGTTACGCATCATCGGCAGCCAGACGGGATCAACGGCTAATCTCGCGGACGCGGTGCGCGCGCTTGCACAATCGGCTATCGAACCGGTTATTGACCGAGTATTCCCTTTCTCGAATGCACAGGATGCCTATGCATATCTGGAAAAGGGTGGACACTTCGGCAAGGTAGTGATCGATGTCGATGCATCTTTGGGGGACAAATGACCTAAACGTCACCGCAGCGAAGCATCAATTTGTACAAGCGAACGCGGTATAGGCGAGCAAGGATGTATGCGCGCGCTAACCGCTTTTCGCAAAGGCGACAATGTATAGTCATCCGCCTCTGAATCTGGGGTGGGCGGGTTTGGCGGGCCAAGGGTTCGCTACGCCGGGCTTCCGCCCGCCCTTGACCCACGAACCCGCCCACTTCAAATTCAAAGTAGGCTGTATAGCTTGGCCTATATCTATGGGTGCGCTTGATGTTAAAACCTGTAAGACTGGTAGTTGCCCCGATCGCGGTGGTGTTGTCTGGTTTTGCTGTGGCGGCGGAGCGGCCAGCGCCAAGTTATTTGCCGGCGTCAGTTGCCGCGGCGCTCGAGAATGCGCCTGCAATCGTAGAAGGTGCTTCGGGCAAAAACGTCAAATCGACGATCTATGTCTTTATGGACCCCAACTGCATCTTCTGTCATTACGCGTGGAAGGCGTTCCAACCGTACGAAGCTGCCGGGTTGCAGGTGCGTTGGATCCCGATAGGCTTCCTGAAACCGGATTCGCCAGGCAAGGCCGCTGCGTTACTTCAGGCGCAGAACGGTCCGGCTTTGATGCGAGAACTTGAGACTAAATTCTCCGAGAAGGACGAGTCCGGTGGTATCAAGCCATTGGAAAAGGTGCCGTCGGCGACGCAATCGAAGCTGGACCGCAATGCAAAGATATTTCATCACCTTGGCTTTGATGGTACGCCGACGATCATCTATATGACGAGCGGCCCCCGGTGGGCTGATGTCAGCGGCTTGCCGCCTTTGAGCTCATTGCCGACCATGCTGAATTTGCCGGAACAACCGATTATCGATCCGTCTTTGCAACGGTTCCGCTAAAAGTCATTCGCACGTAGTGTGAAAACGGCTGTGCCGCGGTTCACGGTCCGCTTCGAGGATCGCTTCCCTTCGGACTGAACCTATGGTTTGCAACGGGTTTTTGCTTCGGTATGCGTCAGTCGCAATCGGCTGAGAGTGGCCGATTCTGTTCGCAAGGACTTCCCCTCAGAGTCAAGTTTGGGGTTAAGTTTTCTCACGCTGGCGGTTCCGTAGTGATGGCCATGCAGGTGGTCCAGTCGTTTGCGCGGTCATGACACATCTCCGGTTTTTCCCACTGCTGTGTGCGATGCAATTCCAGGAATAGACTGCGTCTTTGCAAACGGCCTTGGTGCCCTTTATGTCGGGCGGGCCACGATATGAGCCGCACAGGAGAACCCTGTTTGAAAAACCGGCGATCAGGCATGGGGCCGTGACCCGCATGCAGTTGTGAGTCGCCAAGAATCGTCGGGTTCTTCTCCCGTTCGGTCCGACCTCGTCTTGCTATCGCGTTGAGCGGTAATTGAGTTTCAGGGCAATCAGGTCATGTTGCTGTGGGTGATACAGATGGCAATGGTGGGTTCATGGGATGGCGCTGCCAGGCATTAGCGTCGTAGCGCTCGTCCTTGGCGAGCATCGCCCAAAGCATTCTCGCGTGCTTGTTTGCAATCGCGATCAGCGTCTTGTAATAGCCTTTGCGTTCGTGAAGCTGCCTGATCCATCGTTGCAGGCGGCCTGCGTGCGTGGGGTCGGCACGCAGTGCCGACTGCAACGTACTTCGGGCTCCCTGGACAAGCAGCGTTCGCAGATAGACGTTTCCGCGCAGGCTGATGTGACCCAGCCGCGTCTTGCCACCCGAGCTGTGCTGGCGTGGGGTTAGGCCAAGCCAGGCGCCAAATTGTCGGCCATTTCTGAAGACCTTCGCATCGGGAACTGCCGCGGCCTGCGCACTTGCGGTCACCGGGCCGACGCCGAGGAGCTCGCTGGCACGCCGTGCAACGTCGCTGCTCCTCGCGTGAGCGGCAATCTGCCTGTCGCAGGCGTCGTTCGACGGAATTCTGTCAATCCGGAATCGCTGTACAGCAAGGAAGGGCCGATCCGAGTTGACCTTGGCGTTCATTCCAAACCCCGAAACCAGCTGACGGGAAGAATTCGGATTTCTACCAACGATTCGTAGCCGCTCCCGCTTCGGTATCTTCAATATCGATTTTCTTCCATTTAGTCGAGTTTATACACGACCTATGGAAGACGAAAAATTTCAGGGAACCTCAGGGTTTGGTTGCGCTTGCTGCCGAGCGCCATCACGACAGCAAGCAGAACATTCGCATTCTGATTGCATTTGGTCAGCTGGGAAAGTCCGTTGCCTCCGATGACGTCGTTCGACGGAATTCTGTCAATCCGGAATCCATGTACGCCAGGAAGGGCCGGGTCGAGTTGACCGATTTATGCCCACTCGGGCCGACATGATTTTGTCAATTCACATCAGTGCGACATAAATCTGTCAATTGGCGTTCATCCCAAATCCCGAAGTCAAACGATGAGAAGAATTCGAATCCCTACCGAAGTTGCGAAGCTATCTCGATGCAGTTATCGCGTATCTGGCCTGACGAGCCCGGGAGGACCGGGATCGCTTCATATTAAAAGTTGGTGCTCAAGAGGCCTAAATCAGGAAGCTGCTGGCGGCATTTTCCTACGCGCAGGATGCAGAAATGCCGAACGGTCACGCTACGGTATGAAGAGCAACCACTATGCTTAAACAGATGACTTCTAATTTTTTGGCCTACCTGTATCCCATATTTTCTTTGCGGAAGGACGGCTCGAGCATCCCACGAAGTCCGTATTCGAGACCAATGTTATTCGTTAATTTGTATAACTAAGTAATCGATTAGCTGTGGAGGCTATCGAAGATGCTGCGTCAATACCAGTAATTTTTTGTGGCGTGATGCCCGTTCCTAAGTTGAATCCGACGCCATGCAGGAGGGAATGGCGCTTCGCAATCACCCTGTGAAGCATACGGCGAGGCGTCGAAGAGGAGGCTCCGTAATTCGCTTTCGTCAAATAGCCCTTTAGGGAAAACCCGCTGCGCACAAACGGAGTTTAGCTCCAAAACCGCGAGTTGACGGATTTATACGCGTAGTGTTGACGAAATTATGTCGGTCTACGAGCGCGGGAAGTCGAGCACCTGGCAAACCCGTTGCAATCCAAAGGGCTTGCCGACGCTTACGGAGATCTCGTGGCTCATGTCGATGATCTCCGAGCGCTCAACGGGCGACGGGCCTGCCGCTCGCGGTCTTTGTTCAAAATCTCGATTGTCATCGTGAGCTCGCCGACGCGCCGGACGGCCTCGTTGAGTTGGGCTTCCAACGGATCGCTAGTGCGTGCCTTCAGGCCTGCCTCCATGCCCGCCAGAGCCTGTTTACGCCAGCATTCAAGCTCGGCGATCGTCACGCCAACTTCGCGCGACACGGCATCGACGGGTTCGCCGCGCAGCAATCGAAGCACCACGCCACGTTTGCGCCCGGTCGACCAGCGTTTGACTTCGGCGGCGCCAGAGGCGTTTCCAGTCGCGCTACGCGCGCCTTCCAGCGCCTCTGGCGCAACTGCATTCGCATCAACTTTCTTCAAGATGAACTACTCCAGTTTGGAACACATGTTTTACCCTAAATCTGTGTCCAGAAAAACCGGAGGCGCCGCACCCTTAACAGATCTATTTCCTCCTTAGGTTCATGCAGCGGCCGAGTTTGTCCTGGCCCGTCGTTCGAAAGGATTCTTTCGATCGGAACCTTTACCCAGCGGTGCGAGCAGGCGTCGACGCGTGAGTCCTTTTTAACTTAAGTGGAGCCGCGCCACTTACGTTAGTTGAAGGCTCGAAAACTATTGCAACGGGGCTTCATGTGGACATGATATATCTCGGTCTACGTCCAACAAGGAGATAACCCCGCAGGAGCCATGACCCTTGAACATGGCAGCCATGACGATAATTCGTTTGCGAGCGTTTTTTTGCGAACCTAAATTCAGTTTGCGCGCTGGACATCACCCGGCGGCATCCTCACCACGGAGCCGATAGTGCCATCGATTAAACCAGGCAGAAGACAAGTCATCAAGTCACTGGGTGCCGCGATTGCGGTCTCGGCGTTACCGGCACCGTTTATTTCAGCGCGCGCGCAAACAGAGAAGTTCAATGGTACGACGCTGCGCCTCCTTACGTGGTCCGACGACACCGGGCTCGCGGCGCTCAAGAATATCGCTGCGACGTTCACAGCCAAGACCGGTGCAAAAGTTATCGCGGATCGCGCCGATGGCACCTCCGGAATGGTGGCTAAACTGAAAGCGGCCGGCGACAAGCCCCAATATGATGTCATCACGCTCGCGGGCGTGGGTGCATCCGGTCTCGCTGATGCCGGCTTGCTGACCATGCCGGATCCCGCGAAGCTGCCGAATCTGAAGGACGTGCCAGCGGCATATCGTTCTGGCGCGAATGGCTTTGGCGTAGGCTATCTGCTATGGACCGATGGCCTGATCTACAGCACGTCAACCTTTAAGCAGGCGCCCAACAGCTACGAAGTCATGTGGGACCCGAAATACGCCGGACGCATTTTTTTGCCGCCTCCCGAGTGGGTCGAAGCGGTTGATACGGCGATCATCGCTGCTCGGCTCGCGGGCGGTTCTCAGCAAAACATTGATCCAGGTTTCAAGAAGCTCGCAGAGCTGAAAGACCGCGTGATGACGCTCGGCGAGAATCCCAATCAAGTGGCGGACCTGTTTCGCACAGGCTCTTTGGATATCGGCGGCATCTATTCGCCAGCATTTTTCCCTGATGCAATTCGTAAGCCCGAATACAAGATGGGCGTGACGTATGGAATGAAAGAAGGGTTTGCAGCGCAACTTATGTTCACGGTGATTCCGAAGGCGCATCCCGGCGATATCGACCTGATCCACGCGTTTATCAACCATTCGCTCGATGCAGGGGTGCAGGGCAAGATGGCTGCCGACGTACTGAACGGGCCAGTGAATTCGAAAGCCGTGATCGCGCCGCAAAGCCTCGCGCTCGTGCCAAGCCCGAAGTTGATCGCGGAAAAAGCTATTCTTCACGACGATAAATCGCTCGCCGCCGTCCAGGAAGCTTGGATCAAGCGTTATACGGAGATTTTCTCGGCATGACGGCGGCGCCGTCTCGCGCTGAGCTATCTATCGCGCGCCGGACGGCGCAGATGAGCGCGTCCGCGTCCAACAGGCGCGCGTGGCTGCTGCTGATGCCGATCCTGCTATTCCTCGCCGTGCTGCTCGCCGCAGCACTTGTCGTGGTGCGCATGAGTTTCGGCGTACGCGCGGAAGACGGGCATGGTTTCACGCTGGAAAATTATATAGCGCTGGCCGAACCCTACTTTATGCGGTCGATGTGGCTCACTGTGCGGCTCGCCGCTGAAAGTACGGTGATAGCCGTGCTCCTGGCGGTACCCGTCGCGCTCGCCATGTCGCGCGTCGAATCGCGCATCGCGCGACGTCTGCTGTTGGCCGGCGTCCTGCTGCCGTTGCTCGTGAACCTGCTTCTGCAAGGCTATGGCTGGCTCGTAATTCTTGGGCCGGCGGGATTACTAAACCGCTTGCTGATGGCGCTGCACATCACACATCGGCCGTTGCTATGGTTGTATCGCGAGCAAGGCGTCTTGCTCGGGTTGATTCAGACTGCGTTTCCGCTGGCCGTTCTGCCGTTGTCGAGCGCGTTCAAAGCAATTTCGAGGTCGTATGAAGAAGCGGCTGCCACATTGGGTGCGAGCCGCCTGCAAGTCCTTCGCGATATTATTTTGCCGCTCGCTGCGCCGGGCCTTGTTTCAGGCGCGATGCTCGTATTCGCATATAACATGAGCGCGTTCGCTGTACCGTTGTTGCTCGGAGGCCGGCGCGTACCAATGCTCGCGCTGCTCGTGCACGATCAGGTTGCACCGCTGCTGAACTGGCCAGGTGCGTCTGCATCGGGCGTTGCTCTGATGGTCGTCGCGCTCGCCGTGGCGTCGTCTTCGCGGCGCTTGGCCAGGCGTGTTCACGGCTGGCTCGGAGTCGACCGGTGAGCGTGTTGCTCTCCCGCCGCCTGCCTGGGGAACTGGGGCGCGCGACCAGCGTGTTTGCCACGATCGTACTCTTTCTGGCCGCGGCGCCAATCCTCACGATGATCGTGATGTCCTTCGGCGTCTCCGGCACGCTCCAATTTCCGCCTGCCGAATTTAGTTTCAAGTGGTATCGCGCTGCGTGGCAAACCTTTGTCTCACCGGATGCTACCGATGTTCTGTCAATCGGCGAAGCGCTGCGCACGAGCTTAACAGTCGCGGTATCAACCATGATCATTGCAATTGTGGTGTCCGTACCTGCCGCGTACGCATTGAACCGCTACACCTTTCGCGGCAAGGATCTAGTCGAGCAACTGGTTGCGATGCCGCTCGTCTATCCGATGGTCATGCTGGGACTCTCGCTCCTGCTCGTGTTCAATGCCCTCCCGGTTGAGCTGGGCATTGGCCGGCTCATCATCGCGCATGTGATTCTGGCGTTGCCCTTCACGGTGAAGAATTGTGCGGCATCGGTGGCAAATATCGGCGCCGAATTCGAGGAGGCGGCCACGGTTATGGGCGCATCGCCGCTGCGTGCGTTAGTCGATGTGATCCTGCCTCTAATGCGCCCCGGCATTCTCGCTGGCATGTTATTCGCATTCATCGTGTCGTTCAACGAATTCACGGTGACATTCTTTCTATACAACATCGACACGATGACGCTGCCCGTCTGGCTCTACAGCCGTACGGTTTCGTCTCTGGATCCGACAGTTTTTTCATTTGCAGTTTTCATCGTGCTGATCGATTTCGCGCTGATCTGGCTCCTTGAAAAACTGGTCGGCGATGCCGGTGTCGCGATCTGACTCAATGCCACTTTCATCCAGGAGGCCGTGATGAGCGATCTAAATATTCAGCATGTATCGAAGTATTTCGGCGCGGCTACTGCGCTTGATGACATCAACCTGAACCTTCCAGATGGCAAGCTCGTCTGTTTTCTTGGCCCGTCAGGGTGCGGCAAGACAACCTTGCTGCGTCTGATTGCGGGCCTCGATACTCCCGACGAAGGTAGTCTACGTTTCGGTGACCGCGAGATCACGAATGTTCCCGCGAATCGCCGCAATTTTGGCATGGTCTTTCAATCACTCGCGCTTTTTCCACACATGACGGTAGCGGCGAACATTGCCTATCCGTTGCGACTGCGTAAGCTCGACAAAGCAGCGCAAACGCAGCGTGTGAACGAGATGCTGGAAATGATTCAGCTGCCACATATGGCGCAAAGACCTGTGGCGCAACTGTCCGGCGGTCAGCGGCAGCGCGTTGCAATTGCCCGCGCGATCGCGTCGTCGCCGCGTCTGTTGCTGCTTGACGAACCGCTTTCCGCGCTCGACGCAAAACTGCGCGAAGCCATGCAAATTGAGATCCGCCGACTCCAGCAACGCCTGGGTATTTCGATGATCATGGTCACGCACGATCAGCGTGAAGCAATGACAATGGCCGACCAGATCGTCGTCATGGGGGAGGGCGCATCGCGCAGATCGGTAGCCCGCTCGATATCTATCGGAATCCGGTTAACGAGTTCGTGGCTGATTTCATCGGTCTAGGAAATCTGCTGCCGGTCACGGCTGACACGCCTGGCACTGTGCGGCTAACAGGAGGACAACCGGTCGTGGTGAATAACGTCGTGCCAGCAGGCGCGTCATCGCTCAGGTTGCTCATCCGACCCGAGGACGTCCGCCTGCGAAGCAATTCGGAATCGTGTGGTCCAAATCGGCTGGAAGGCCGCGTCACGTTCATTCGCGATGTCGGTGCGTCGCTTGAGGCCACCGTCGATTGCGCCGGGGTCGTGTTCACGGCGGCGACTACGTCTTGCACAACCCCCGGTCTTATCCTCGGCGCGCACGTGATCGTGGATTTGCCAGTGAAATCGTGCAAGCTCGTCGCTGCGTGATTACGGTTGATCTGCTTTCGGTGTTGTCGATTTAAGCAGACTCTCGAGCGCGGGAGTCGTGAATGGTTAATACTGCGATGCGGCGGATTTCGCGCGGAGGCATTGTCAGGTTGTTGGGTCGGTCAAGTTAGATGTCGCGATGAAGAAATCGAAATTGCTCTATCGTGGTTACCGTTTTCCAGCCGAGGTCTTCAGTTGGGCGGTGCGCTGGTATTTCCGCTTCCAGTTGAGCTTGCGTGACATCGATGAACTGCTCTTCGAGCGCGGGGTGATCGTGACCTACGAGACGATCCGTCCTGGTGCGACAACTTCGGTAAGGCTTTGCTCACCGAGTCGAAGCCGCGCGGCGCAAGCCCAGTAGTACGTGGCACATTGACGTGATACTTGTCACCCTGCGTGGCCAGCCGTACCTGCTGTGGCGTGCGGTAGACGAGCATGGCGCCGAACTCGACATCCTGGTGCAAAAGCGGCGCGACAAGGCTGCCGCAAAACGCTTCTTGAAGCGAGTGCTGCGTTTGCAAGCGGTGTCGCGTAAGATCGTCACCGATCAATTGCGCAGCTGTCCGGCGGCAAAAGTCGAAATCCTGGAACTTGCGAAGGCAAAGCACATGTTCGTCAAGGCGGCAGCCCAAATTAAACAACCGGGTTGAGAACAATCATCAACTGACACGTGAACGCAAGCGTCGATGCGTGGCTTTCGAGACGTGCGCATGCAGCGACACGTGCCTGATTCGATCGCAAGACTGCGCCGCCGAATTGCCAACATCTTCAAGCGATTTCAGAGATGTCCGCGTTGCTGCGCTGCTCCCTATGGTTTTAAGATGGTAGCCCCTCACCCTTCCGGGTATAGGGCCACCGAAGAACGGAGCGTGCGACTTTCACCGCACTCCGCTCGCGCACAGCATTAAGCGTCCTGTGACGCCGGTCCCGTCGCAACGCACGAGCCCTTCGCAGGCGATCATATTGTTGATTCGCCTCATCGCTGAGGCGAGGAGCCCTGGGCGATTTTGCAATGGTCACCCACAAGCTTCCCCTCTATGAACCGCAAACATGGACCTACGACAACTGCACCACACGGAAGTCTGCATTTTTTCAGATCAGGGCAAATTTGGACCCCTATGTGCCCTATTACTAGCCACCCTTCGATTTTTCCGCGTTCTCATACCCACTTGTCCAACAGCTTCCCTTGCAGGTCACCTGCCTTAACCGAAACACTGGCGTGGGCGGACACTTGGGCTTACCGTGTTCCACGTAAAAGACAAGAGCGGGCAGGTTCTGCCTTTTCGCCGGCAGTCATGTTTGTCCGCGTGCACCGAGTGTCAAACGGAGCATCCGACTGCTTGCCTTTTTGGCTCAAGCCTAACAGCGCCTTTGGCTTGCATACCATGACGACGTTTATCAGCAGTTCGCTTCTGCTAACCATACTGCCCAACCTAGCACCCGATCCGCCTTGGCGCTGGCAGACAACGGCTCTCTCTCACGAGATCACCGCCGCTCGATGAGCGAGTTACATTGTCCCAGTGGCTTCACCCGGAGCTATTACCAATTCCGCATGCACCGGTAGGTTACGATTGAAGGCACAATCGGTTTCCTTCCGGCCGAAGCTAGATGAAACAATCTTCTACGCGACTTCACGTCGCACTAACACAGTAGTACTAGGGCTTTCGGACTCGTTGCATCCGTGCACCTTGGCATGCGGCACCAATGCGAGACCTCGTCGATTGGACGTGCCGCAGGGCGGCGGCCTGCCTGTCGCGCACAACACCGCATGCAGCGCATCGCCGCTTTGTCCTTTAAGCCAACAACGTCGCATGCCATGGTCTTGCTTCACGTGGTCAATGATCGGTTCAATTGCCTGGCGTCGCTTGAGCCAGCGCCGCTGTGGGTTGGTCAACGTCTTGTGTTTGCCACGGTCAATCAACTGTACCGGGCCAAGTTCAGCGTCAACACCGCGAAAGCCGAGATCAGCAAGTAAATAAGCAGGGAACTTTCTCAGGAGAAGAGTCATACTCGGTACATCCAAGTGAGTGGTCCTTGGATACGGTTGCACGCCCCGTCATTTTTTGGATTATCTCGAAGCTACCTGGGCACGTGACCTGCCAGGGTGACAGTGGAGGCGTCAAGGAAAGTTCATGGCTGCATTCAAACAGGCGAGATGGTCCCACCGTATTGCCATACTGCTAGCGTGTATTGCTCTGGTTATCGTAGGCGGTTGGGGCGTCATGGTGCACGAACTCAAACTACAAGTGGCCGAGTTACTAGGTCCCAACGGGTCCGCGGAGCGCATCGACGTGGGATTTTTCACCGTCACGCTTAAGCGCGTCGAGTTACGCGCTCCACGAGAATGGCCTACAAAGGATTTGTTTCGTGCGGAACACGCGGCAATAAAACTCGAATGGCGAACGATTTTTACGCCCAGCGTTCACGCTGAGTACGTCTTCGTCGATCAATACTATTTATCAGTTGTTCGGGCGCGTAACGGTAGCCTTCGCGTGTTGCCGCGCTTCACGTCCGAAGAGCGGGAAGCGGATGGGCAGTCCTGTGCAGCAGCCAAGCGCGCGAACGCCGACAAGCTGATCGACTATATCGTGCTCCGCAACGGCACCGTTGATCTTGTTGATGAGACAATTCGAACGCCACCCTACCGCATCGTGATCACGAACGCCGGCGGTGAAGTGCGTCATTTACGCCTTCCCGATCTGTCAAATCCTACGATCATTGAACTAACGGGTTCTTTGCACGGGCCGTCGCACGAAGGGGTAGTGTCGAGCAAGGGGTCGATCATCCTTGCGAACAGCGACTCGCGATTGCAAACGCACCTGCGCAACGTCGATATCACCTTGTTTGACCCCTATCTAATCAGGGAGGCAGGCAGCACGGCGAAGGCGCGCGGCGGAACGATCGATCTCGCATTGGACGCGACCATTCAAAACGGACGTATCCGTGCCCCCGGCTCCGTCGTTCTCAAGAATCTAGAACTCGCACAAAGCAAAAAAGCGGGCGATACCATCGCGTCCGTGCCAGCGAAATCAGCCGTAGCGGCGCTTAAAGACTCTTCAGGAACCATCAAGCTCAAGTTTGAACTGGATGGCAACCTTCGCGACCCTCATTTTTCCCTGACACAGAGCGTGGGCGCGGAAATCATGAAAGGCTTTCCCAATGCGGTGGCTTCGGGAGCCAGCGGGATAGTGAAAGGGGCAACGCAGGCCGTAGAAGGCATCGGGCGCAAATTGGGAAGCTTGCTCTCGAAATAACTCCATTGGACGGGCCGTTGTCAGGCTGGCCAAGCCCTGAGAACCACCAATAAAGACAAATTTATGGAGCGTTCTTTTTTCCCGGGGCAACGCGCCATATCGCGTTGCCGACATCGTCCGCGACTAGCAAGGCGCCGTCTTTATCGACAACGACGCCAACGGGCCGTCCTTTCGCATGACCTTCTGAATCGAGGAAGCCATCAAGGAAATCTTCGGGAGGACCCGACGGTCTTCCATTGGCGAACGGCACGAAAACCACTTTGTATCCTGTGCGAGGTTTGCGGTTCCAGGAGCCATGCTGCCCGACGAAAGCGCCGTTCCGGTAGTGATCCGGAAACAATGATCCTTTATAGAAAACAAGGCCAAGCGAGGCCGTATGGTTGCCTAATGCGTAGTCTGGAACGACGGCTGTCGCCACGAGATCGGGCCGCTGCGGTTGCACCCGTTGGTCCACATGCGAACCATAATAGCTATAGGGCCATCCGTAAAAGGCGCCCTCGTGTACTGCGGTCATATAGTCAGGAACCAGGTCGTTGCCGAGATCGTCGCGTTCGTTGACGGCGGTCCACAACTCGCCGGTTTGGGGTTGCCATGCGAGCCCATTTGCATTGCGCAAACCGGTCGCGAAGGGACGCATAGTCCCTGTCTTGATATCAAAAATGAGAATTCGTGCACGGTCCGATTCCACATCGATACCGTTTTCAGCGGCATTGCTGTTCGAGCCGACCGTGATGAACAAGTGAGCGTTGTCCGCGCTTGCGATGATATTTTTTGTCCAGTGATGATCGATCGGACCGGCCGGCAGCTCAGCTACCTTTACGCCCGGGCTATGGATCATAGTTTCGCCCGCGACATAGGGAAACCGCAGAAGGGCATCTGTGTCAGCTATGTACAGATCGTTGCCGACCAACGCCATGCCGAACGGCGAATGGAGGTTCTCGATCAGGACGGTCTTGGTCGCGGGTTCGCCGCTCTCGCTCGCCTTGCGCAACAGGATGATTTTGTCGGGGCTCGGTACGCCTGCGCCCGCGCGTTTCATGACCTGCTTTCTGACCCACGCCGTGAACCGTTTGATCGGTCCGCCTGTCTGATCGTGTACCTCTGGCGCGTCAGCTTCGGCAACGAGCACGTCGCCGTTCGGAAGCACGTACAGCCAGCGAGGGTGATTGAGGTCACGCGCGTATGCGTTGACGGTGAATCCCGCCGTTGCCTTTGGACGATCCGCTTGGCTGAAGCTTCTGACAGGTGCGATATTGACCGTCGTGATTATTGATTTCGCGGGAGCGGGCAGAGGCGGTGCGGGACCGAATCCGGTTGTTTCCGGCACAGTGGAGGTCGCGCCGCATGCGGCAAGACATCCGCTTAGAATTGCGACCAGTGCGATTCTTGCAATTCCATGGCTCATGTCGCGGGTCCTGATAAAGACAGGTTGATGTGGGTTTGCATGCGTGGAAGATGAGCGTACTGACTAAATGATTAAGCAACACTGCCGGTATTGTTGCGAACGCCGGCCTGCTTCCATCTGGCGAAGGCAGCCCAGCCGGCCCACGTCGCGGCGAAAACGCCGACGACCGCATAGCCGATTGCTTCTGAGTGATCGTTGAGACTTGAAATCGCGTCCCAGAATCTGCCGTGCAGATCGAGATAGCGGGTAATCAGTCCAAAGGCTTCAATGGCACCAACCACGACGGCGACGCCTACAGAAAAGCCCGTGATAATGATGTTGTACGAAAGTTTTCGAACCGGATCGATTTGGGCCCAACCGTAAGCGCCTTGCATCAGGATGCTGTCGCTGGTATCGACCAGGGCCATGCCGGCGGTGAAAAGCAACGGGAAAATCAGAATAGACCAGACCGGAAGTCCGCGGGCGGATCCGGTAGCCGATATGCCGAGTATGCCGACTTCGGTGGCGGTATCGAATCCCAAGCCAAAAAGAAAGCCTAAAAAATACATGTGCCAGCTCTTGTTGATGAGCCGGAAAAGCGGACGGCACAATCTGGCGAACAAACCGCGACTGACGAATAGCTGTTCAAGGTGTTCATCGGTGTGGGACACCCCGGTGTGAACGCGCTTGAGCGCGGTAATGGCCGAGCACAAAACTCGCAGATTGACGCAAGCGATGGCGATGAGAAATAACGCAGATATCAGGGTACCAATCACCGCGCCAATCTCTTTGAGATTCGAATACCGCTGATCCAGCGTTGTAGCTGTGACTGCAACGAACGCCGAGGCAAGGACGACGATTGTGGAGTGCCCAAGTGAAAAAAGCAGACCGACGCACAGGGGGCGTCGACCTTCTGCTCCGAGCTTGCGCGTTACGTTGTCGATTGCGGCGATGTGATCCGCGTCGACTGCGTGACGCAATCCGAACGAATACGCAAGAAAGCTGGTCCCAATCAACAAAGGGTAACCGCGGAACTGCAAGAACGCCATTGCCCATGCGGCTGCGTTGAAGGCAAATAGTCCGAGATAGAGCAGCTTGATCTTGCTCCTTATCGAAGCGCCGAAGCCATCGGGCAATAATGCGTAGGGTTTAGGCATGGGCACTTGCGAGCCTCGATCGAATGAGTCGGAGCGTTAAGAGGACCGCACCCGGCGCCATCGGGGAAAGTCAGCGGTGGGGCAGGGCGCTTTTGCACAACCGGCGCATCAGGTCGCAGGGCCCGGCGCGAGGTCTTCAACTCCGGGCGTCAGTCCACCGAGAAAGTCGGGGTGCTTGGCAGTCGTATCAAAATAGTTTGATGTTTTAAATAGCTCGTACTTACCTTCCATTGCCAGTTGCCTTGTCTGATCGGCCATGGCTGCCACTTGGTCTGCACTCATTGGCTTGAATGTACGCGTAGCTTCGAAGGCCTGATTCAGTACTTTTTCATTGTCGATGCCAGTGATGACCACCGAAGTCGGCATATTCAAGGAGAAATGAAGCATGTCCAGAGGCGTAAGCGACAAGCCGCTTTTTAGGATCACACTGTCGCCGAAAGTCTTCATGCCCAGCACGCCAATTTGTTGTTTAACAAGTTCAGGAACCACCAGATGTCCAAAACTGCGAAAGTGCGCGTCCATGACATTGAGGGGCATCTGGACCGTGTCAAACTGGAAACCGTGGCGTGCCGCAGTGGCCAGCATGTAGAGATGTATGCGTGGGTCCTTGTGACCCGTAAAGCCGATGTACCGAACCTTGCCGGCCTGCTTGGCGGCCACCAGCGCTTCGAGCGCGCCATCTTTTGCAAAGATGCGGTCAGGATCGTCGAAGCGGAGGATTTCGTGAAACTGCACTAGGTCAATATGATCAACCTTCATACGTTGCAGCGACTCGTCAAGTTGTTGCTGCGCGGACATCTTGGTGCGTCCGTCTATCTTTGTCATAAGGAATGCCTTGTTCCTGTAGCCGCCTTGTGAAAGCGCGGTGCCCATGCGAATCTCGCTTTGACCGCCGTTGTAATCCCACGAGTTGTCGAGGAAATTGATGCCGCGGTCAAGCGCGGCCTGAATCAACTTGACCGCCATTTTTTCATCGACTGGCGGCTTGCCTATGTGCGAACCGCCCAGCCCAATCGCAGACACCTTTTCACCCGTGCGCCCTAGTGTGCGGTACAACATGTCACCGCGCCGTTCGCCTGGATCGGTGACCCGAAGTAGCATGCGCGGGTCGAGGTTACCAACAGTTCCGTCTGCGTTGGTCGACATGTCTGCCGGGGAGGCCTGCGCCGAGGCCGTTCCATGAGCGGCGGCTGCCGCGGCGCCTGCTGCCGTGCCTTGCAGGAAGGTACGTCGTTTCATGACCGGTTCTCCTGAGATATCAATGAGGATTCGTGCGATGTGGAAACCGCCTGCACGGCGGCGTCGATGGCATTGACAATGCGTATTGCCGCGCAGGCAGCGCCAAAGCCATTGTCGATATTCACAACTGAAATGCCCGGCGAACAGGTTGCGAGAATGGCGTCGAGTGCGGTGCGCCCACCTGTCGCCACGCCGTAACCTACCGACGTCGGCACCGCGATCAAGGCGCTTTTGATCAACCCTCCGACGACTGTCGGCAACGCGGCGTCCATTCCGGCAATCGCGATCACGACCGGGAACTCGCTGATCGCTTCGATACGCGTCATCAGGCGCCACAGTCCGGCGACACCGACATCCACGAAGAGGGTCGCGTCTTCGCCATAGTGGTGAAGCGTGCGTTCAGCTTCCCTAGCGACTGGAATGTCCGATGTACCGGCTGCAAGCAGCGCAATGCGTGACGCCTTCGACAGAGGTAGCGCGCTGCCTGCTCGCGCGGTGGAGGACACCGCGCAGTAATCCAAGCAGCCGCGTACCGTCTCGGGAATCGCATCAAATTGCGACTGCGACAGCCGTGTGATGAGCAGACGTGCTCCACGTTCGACTGCTGCTTCCACAATGAACGCGATCTGTGCGGGCGACTTGCCTGCGCCATAGACTGCTTCTTCCAAACCGGTCCGCTCGGCGCGCCTGAAATCCAGTTTAACTTCGTCCTGAATCATGCCTGCCTCGTCAGAAATGCGCTGCCAACCTTATAGGGCGCGAAGTATGGCGGCGACCCCATGAGCGGCCGACCTGTTGCTTCACCTTCTGCCTTGATCGCAGCGATCAGGTGAGCGGTTATCGAAGGCGTCAGCGCTGCGAGACTCTGGTCGTCTAGCTCGATAACGACGCTCAACGCCCGCACGCGGCATCGCACCGTGGCAGCTGTGAGCGCCGCTGCAACCAGCTTCTCGACTCGATGAACAAATTCAAGTGATGGCGCTTCAATGCGTATTCCCGTTTCTATGCGGCTGGACAAGCATGGGGACGACGGCAGGTCGGCGATCGATTCCAGGCCCATTTCGCGGGCAATGCGCCGTACGCCGGCCTTGTCGATACCCGCTTCTATATAAGGATGCCGGACGTCGCGCTCACGCGCCGCATCGAGTCCCGGCCGATATTCACCCAGATCGTCCGTGTTCGCGCCCGACACGATCTGTACATTTGTTTGCGCCTGAATGGTGGAGTAAAGCTGGCTCTTGCAGAAGAAGCAGCGATTGACCGGATTCTCGCGGTAGTGCGCATTGCCGAACTCATTGGCGTCGATCACGGATAGCGACCAGCCTTCCACCGCCGCGACATGCCTGACACGCTCCGTAGCTTCGGCGGGCACAGCGGGCGAGCTCGCGTGCAACATCCTGACGGTGGCACCGTTGCGCTTCCCAGCGCGATGCGCGACACAGGACAGTGTCATGCTGTCGACTCCGCCGCTGACCGCGACGGCGATATCTCCAAGCGAGTCCAGTATCTGGATCAAAGCAGCGAACATGGTTTCCTCTGAGGTAAGTCAGGCTTTGTCGGTTAATGCGGCTTGCACGGCCCGCGTGCGTGTCGCCATGCGTTGAGCATGGTCTTGCCGAGCCATGACGTCATCGGCCTCGGCTTTCGCAGAGATCCCGCCGGGCCGCTCGACACTTTTCACCCGCACGCGCTCGCCGTCCACGTCCACCTCGACTGCCCGGCGCGCGAGGGCAGCTCCGTGAACTAGGTGGTATCGGAGTCCAATGGTGGTGGTTTCGCGGAAGCAGGCATCGAGCACAGCGTCTATCGCTCCCGGCGATGCCAGCACCCGCACCGATGTCGCCATGCGTCCTTTTTTTCCGAACACGGCAGACTGCACGACGTCGAAGATGTGCTCGTGCGCGCGCAGGTGGGAAAGGCCCATTGCGAGATCCTCCGCGCTCTGATCGTCAACTTCGAATTCAATTACAGCAAGTTGGCGATGCGTGTCGCCCGTTGGCGCTATAGATCTGGTGTCGTCAAACACGAGCGCTCGAACGCAGTTGCTGATGCCATCGAGTTTGCGCGTGCCAAATCCGAGTCCAGAGCGAGACAATTTTCCTGAGACCCGGTTCGTCGCAGCTTCGCCGCGACACAGGTATTTGAGGATTGCCGCACCGGTCGGTGTGACGCGTTCTCCCGGGACCCCGTCGTCCACCATGTCGAAACCTTCGAGCAGTAGTGCGGTAGCTGGAGCCGGAACCGGCATGATTCCGTGCGCAGTCTTGATTCTGCCGCCACCGATCGGGATGGCGCTGACGGTCCAGCTCGCACTAATCACATCGATCAGATAAGCCGCGCCGACGATATCCGCAATCGAGTCCCATGCGCCTACCTCATGAAACACAACCTCGCTCGGCGGGACGCCATGTACCTTTCCTTCAGCTTGCGCGAGAAGCTCAAAGATGCTAACCGCATGCTTGGCGATTGCCGCAGGCAGGTCTTGCCGGAGTCGCGCGCGAATATCACTCCAGTGCACATGGTCGTGACTGTGTCCGGGCGCATGTTCATGACGTATGGAAGCGAGATGCCGTCCGCCTGATCCTGCCAGTTCCACACTGAACGTGAAACCATTGAGTATCGAATCGTTGTGCGGATGCAAAGTGCACTGGACACCTCTATCGCTGAACATACGCTCGACAACGCGAATCGTTTCACTTGCATGTTCAGGGAAGGCACTCAGCATGGTTGCGATGAACATATCGCCAGCTATTCCACCAACTAGGTCGAGATGAACTCTCATGTGTTTGGTCTGTGCAAAAAGCGAGGGAGGAGAAACGTACGAACTGCAATAGCATGGTTTGTTCCTGTGCCAGAATTTGGACATCGCCCTTCGTTTTTCCATTGCGTTCAATTGAAAACCGAACCTGACCTGTGCTTTAAGCCGCAGATACCCTTCACTACATGAAATTGAGGTGAGGCCTGCCGACAAGTTTTTAACTTAAGGGTTCAGCCGAGATCTTTCTCGATCCGATGTGGCACGACCCCTAGCTTTCGGTTTGGTGAAAGTCGTAATGTCTCGCTAAGTTAGTACAGCAATTGTTCAAGTATCCTGTCATAGGAAGCCGCGCGTTTAAGAGCCGGTGGTGCCTTAAGTCTTACCCAAATCGGACCGAAAGCCAGACGTTCGCATGGCATCAATCAGTCATGCTGAATAGCGCGGAGACAACCCTTTCGTATTGCTTCAAGCCAACATTTCATCGGTAACCCCGGAGTGTTCATGAAAACACTTTTTCTGCAAGCGCCTTCGTACGATGGTTTCGATGGCGGAGCCGGATCGCGCTATCAGGCCAAGCGGGAAGTACGATCATTCTGGTATCCCACGTGGCTTGCGCAGCCCGCGGCGCTGGTACCGGACAGCCGCGTACTCGATGCGCCCGCCGACGGTTTGTCGGTCGCAGATACGCTTGAAATTGCAGCCGGCTATGAACTCGTTGTCATCCATACCAGCACGCCCTCGTTCCCCACCGACGCGCTCTTTGCCGAAGACCTGAAAAGGAAGAACCCGACTGTCTTCATCGGCATGGTGGGTGCGAAGGTCGCAGTCGATCCGCACAACTCGCTGGCGGCGAGCGATGCTATCGACTTTGTGTGCCGGGAAGAATTCGATTTCACTTGCCGCGATGTTGCGCAGGGTATTCCCTTGGCCAATATCCAGGGCCTGAGCTATCGCGCAGCGGATGGTTCGCTTGAACACAACGAAGCGCGTCCAATACTGGAAAACATGGACGAACTGCCATTCGTCGCGCCGATCTATAAACGCGATCTGAAGATCAAAAATTATTTCATCGGATATTTGAAACATCCGTATGTATCGATCTATACCGGTCGCGGCTGCCGGTCAAAATGCACGTTCTGCTTGTGGCCGCAGACCGTTGGCGGCCACCGGTACCGCACACGGTCGGTTGATAACGTGCTGGATGAAGTGAGGTGGATTCGCGACAACATGCCTGAAGTAAAGGAGATCATGTTCGACGACGACACTTTCACCGACTTCAAGCCGCGCGTTGAAGAGATTGCGCGGGGGCTCGGCAAGCTCGGCGTGACATGGTCGTGCAACGCAAAAGCGAACGTCCCTTTTTCCACGCTGAAGATCATGAAGGAAAATGGTCTTCGCCTCTTACTGGTGGGTTATGAATCAGGCGATGACCAGATTCTTCTCAACATCAAGAAAGGATTGCGCACGGATATCGCGAGGCGGTTCAGTGAGGACTGTCGCAAGCTCGGCATCAAGATCCACGGCACGTTCATCCTCGGCCTGCCAGGCGAGACGCGCGACACAATCGAAAAGACCATCGAATACGCAAAGCAAATCAACCCGCATACCATCCAGGTGTCGCTTGCCGCGCCATACCCGGGCACGACGCTTTATAAGCAAGCCATAGAAAACGGCTGGATGCAGGAAAACAAGGTCATCAACCTCGTCAGTTCAAAGGGTGTGCAGCTGGCGGCGATTGGCTATCCGCATCTGTCGCGCGACGAGATTTATCACGGGCTTGAGACCTTTTATAAGCGCTTCTATTTCCGTCCATCGAAGATTTGGGAAATCGTGCGGGAAATGCTGGTGAGCTGGGAAATGATGTGTCGGCGCTTGCGCGAAGGCGTTGAATTCTTCAGCTTCCTCAGAGCCCACAAGGCATGAGGGTTCGTGTAACCCGGCTCGGCATTGGGCGATGAAGCATTCCCTCTGGATTGCCTGCGTTGTCGCGATCCTTTGTTCGACGGCATTGCTCGCCTATCTGCTTCCGGGCGATTTTGCGCAATGGGTGCAGGGCCCCGCTATGTGGATCACCGCGTCATGCGTGGTCTTCGGCGTCAGCTACACCGTAGTCGCTACCTTACTCGTGCGGCGCTTTTTCTCGCGGCCGGTGGTCGAGGCCACGACGTTTCCCGCGGTGACCATCGTAAAGCCGCTGCATGGCGCGGAACTCGCGCTGATGCAAAACCTCGTTTCGTTCTGTGAGCAAGACTACCCGGGGCCTATCCAGTTTCTGTTCGGCGTGCATGATTCGCGCGACGTTGCGCTCGACGTGGTCCGCCACGTACGCGGGCTTTTTCCGGATGCGGACATCACCGTAGTGTCCGACGCCCGCTTGTACGGGCCGAACCGCAAGATGAGCAACGTCCTCAACATGCTGCCCGAGGCCCGTCACGATATCCTTGTCTTCGCGGACAGCGACGTGGCTGTGGAGCAGAACTATCTACGACGCGTGCTCGGGGAGCTGCATCAACCTGGCGTGGGTCTTGTAACGTGCTTGTACTGGGGGAAACCCGACGCCGGTTTCTGGGGCAGTCTTTCCGCCGATGCCAGCAATTATCAGTTTCTGCCGGGCGTTGTACTTGGTCTGGCGTCCGGTATGGCGCGGCCGTGTTTCGGACAGACGCTCGCCATGCGCCGCGCTACGCTCGAGAAAATTGGCGGCTTTTCGCAGTTCGTCCATCATCTTGCCGAAGACCATGCCATTGGCGAGGCGGTACGTCTTGCCGGGGAGAAAGTCGTCGTGCCTGCATTTGCGGTGACCCATGCGTGCGTGGAAAAAAACGCGGCCGAGTTTGTCGCGCACGAGTTGCGATGGAGCCGAACGATCCGTACTATCGATCCTGCCGGACACCTGGGTTCGGTGCTGACGCATCCGCTGGCCTTTGCCTTGCTGAGTGTGGTGGTGTCGGGCGGCGCAATGTGGGCGTGGACCACCGTCGGAACGGCAATCATCGCGCGGCTTGCGCTCAAGCTTCAGATGAACAAGGCGCTAAGACGACCGGCTGCGGGCATCGCGCTGTTGCCGATCTGGGATATTGTGCTGTTCGCGGTCTACCTGCTGAGTTTTGTTTCATCGCGTGTGGTGTGGCGCGGTTTCAATTTCACGGTGGGACGGGATGGCTTGCTGGTTCCGGTCACCGAGGAATGAATGTGGTGAAGCGTTATTTGGGAGGCGCGGCGGCGCTCGCCGGATTGATCACCGCGGTATGGCTGGTCGCGCACGAGAACCCCGGCGCGGTGGTCGCGCTCATGCGCACGGCCGGGTGGGGATTGTCTATCGCGGCGATGGCGCATGTGCTGCCCATGATCGCAAACTCGCGCGACTGGCAAACGCTGATTCGCGGGGCAAACCGGCCCGCGCTGTGCCGCATGCTGCACCTGGTATGGATTCGCGAGTCGGTCAACAGCATGCTGCCCGTCGCGCGGATTGGCGGCGAAGTCGTGTCGTTCCGATTGATGGCGCGCCGTGGGCTGCGCCCAGCGACAGCAGCGGCGAGCATCATTGTCGATATGCAGTTGACCGTCATTAGCCAGCTCGTGTTCACGCTTGGCAGCATCGGGTATCTGGCGGCGCAGTCGAGTTCGAGCATGCTGCGACTGTCCGCCGAACTCGCACTTGGCGCGGCCGTGCTCGCGCCATTTCTCATTCTCTTCGCACTGGTTCAGCACGCGCGTCCGTTTGAACGCATGGCACGGTTCGTCAACCGGATGTGCGGCGGTCAGCTTGCCGAACTCGTTGGGCACTCTGGCCGTATCGATCAATCGATGAAACTGATTTGGCGCCGCCGCGGCGTCATACTCCGATATGTCTTTTTCTGGCAGCCGGTTCAGTGCCTGCTGACTGCACTCGAGTTATGGCTTGCGCTGCATTTTCTTGGTGTCACGGCGGGTTTCGGGAAAGCGGTCGTGCTGGAACTGCTCATTCAGGCTGTGAGCAGCGCTGCGTTTTTCGTACCCGGCGCGCTCGGGGTGCAGGAAGGCGGGTTCGTGCTGATCGGTGGCGCATTGGGGTTCGATCCGGCAACAAGTCTCGCGCTTGCGGGCTCACGGCGCATCCGCGACCTCATCATGTTCCTGCCCGGACTGGTCGCGTGGCAAGTCGCCGAAGCAACCGGCGCATCCTATCCCCCCGAAAGCCGTCCCGCCGGCGCGCGCATCAGTCCCTGACTTACGACCTGTGCGCGACGCGTTCGGCATGTGCGAAGACATCGGCGAAACCGCCGCGCAAAGCGCCGGTGGTGCGCACCGCTGCCGCCACGCGCGGTGAGAGCAAAGCGGCGAGTTCATCGGCCGGGCGATAGCCGGCCATCGATGGCGTTACGGGCGCAGCGCTTTCATCGGCGCTTGCGGGGTGCAAATAGATCTCTGTGACGCCATCGTGCAAGTGTTCCAGCGCCTCGATCAGCGCTGCCTCGTCCATCCGGCCGCTTTGGGTGATACCAATGACCCGATCGTTGTGCGCAATGCCGTGACGGTCGAGCCGCGCATTGACCAGCGATATCCATGGAACCAGCGCGGCAGGGATGTTATTTTCGCGAGGAAGCCGCATTGCACGCATGCCAAACCCGCGGCCAACCTTGAGGATGATCGTAAGCACTGTCGGATGGAGGTGAAAGTGCTTGTGGGTGTTCACGTGGTCGAGCGCAAGGCCGGTTGCAGCAAACGCCTCGAATTGCGCGCGAATCTCGCGTTCAAGCTGAGCGCGTGCATGCGGCAGGAAGAAGAACCGTATGCCGTCCCGGACCATCGCGTCGCCGAAGCGCCCGGTGCGATTGACCAAGGAGGGTATCTCCGATGCCGCCAGGGTTGCCTGTCCGTCCGCCAGGACCAGATGCAAACCCACGCGCAGATCCGGCATCTGCCGCGCGCGTTCGATGGCGTCTGCCGCTGCATCTGCGCCGACCATGAGGCTTGCCGCGCTTAGCACGCCTTCTTTGTGCGCACGCTCCACGGCGACGTTGACGCGTTGGTGCAAGCCGAAGTCGTCGGCGGTGATGATAAGCGCACGCGATACGCGGCTTGTGTTTGCGAGGCGGGTGGCCAATGGCATGCGCAATGTTTTCATGCGGACTTTTTTTTCACGATGCTAGGTTCGATCAAAGGCTTCGGGACCATCCGGCTGGTTTTTGGCCGGAGCATTCTCGTCAATGCGGATCCGGCTCCCGCGCCACATCACGTGCGATCCGAACGCCGCCACTACCCACTCGGCCCAGAAGAGCAAGTCGCGCAGGGGAATCAGTGGCAAGTCGCGCAGAAACGCACGCCAGTCACGCGCCCGGCGCCAGTGCAACAAGACGCGCGCGCTGACGCCGAACGACGTGCAGAGGTCCGCCAGCATGTCTGCCATCCCTGCTGAGATCGAGCCGCCGTTTGCGTTATAACCGAGGCCGAGAATGAAACTCGTCAGCAGCCAAGGAGATGCAAACGAGATGAGAATAAATGCAAAGCCGAGTGGATGAACTGTTCGGATCGTGCGAAGCCAGCGGGTCTCGCGTTGCCAGAGCGAGACGAAATCACGCTCGGTCACGTCCGTCGAAACAACGACTTCAGACAAATAAGTGCATAGCCCCCGTTGGCGGATTTCGTGAGCGATCGAATAGTCGTCGGCGACGCAGTTTTTCACCGCCGTCAATCCGCCAATAGTATCCAGGGTCTCCCGGCGCATGGCGAGCGTCGCGCCGAAACCAAAGCGCTGCGAACCGGTGGCATGGGCGAGATAAACGGACGGCACAAACCATTCATCGATAAAAAGCGCACCCAGGCGCGTCCAGAAGTTTCCGACCCGGCGCGCGCGATACAGGCAGGTCACAATGCCGACGCCCGGTTGTTCAAGCGGTGCAGTGACTTTCACCAGGTAATCCGGCTGAACCGCGATGTCGCTGTCGGCCATGACAAACACTTCATGGCGCGCGTGCTGCTCCATGTTGATCAGGTTGCTGACCTTGTGGTTCGCTCCGTGGAGTGTTGCGTCCACAACCAGCGTGATGTCGACGTCGGGATAGGTGGCCCGCAAGCGTTCCACCACTGCGACAGCAGGGTCGCTATGCGAAGACACACCGAAAATGAGCTGAAAGCAGGGATGGGTTTGTTCGCAGAAAGTTTCGAGGTTCGCGTAAAGGCGAGGCTCGAATCCACATAACGGTTTAAGCACGCTGACCGGTCGCGGCTTCGCCGGAACGGCGCTATTCACCATTGGAGGGGCGTATCCGTGTCGAACGAGTGCAACCACGGTGATGTAGCACGCCGAAAGACAGCATAGTGCAATCAGAATCCATTCCGTCGCGGGCAGCGGCGTCCAAGTCATCGCGATCCCCGTCAAATCGTTGCGGGCCCCGCTCATTTGCACCGGCAGGCACGAATGACCGGGAATCCGGGATGTCATCAGGTCGTGAGGCGACTCGCCAACACCTCGATTGAACCTGGCTGCGTCCGATCATAGATAGACATTCAACGATTACAATTAGCGCGCGCTTACATAGGTTTGCATGAACGTAAGCATTGCTACGCGAAATGGACCGATACTTTGGTACTTCAAGCGCAAATGTAGACACCCTCGCTTCCACTAAGTATTTTCTAAGTATCCGGGCTCAGGCTGCTCGATTCAAACCTTTAAGGACATACACATATGCGGCAGGACTCCCTAACCATACCGTCTGCGTATAGCAGCCCTGCACGTTTTTTTCATTGGGCAACCGTGCTTCTTCTTGCGGGCCAATTCGCGATTGCGTGGACCATGCCCGATGTGCATCATGGCACCCAGCCGGTCGGGCTGATTGCGTGGCATTTGTCGGTGGGCATCCTGATCTTGCTGCTGGTGGCCGTGCGAATTGTCTGGCGCTTCACCCATCCGGCACCGCCCGAGTTGCCAAGCATTCCCCGTCCGCTAGCAACGGTTGCGCGCTTTACCCACTGGGCTCTTTATCTTTTGCTGATCGCACTGCCGCTGATGGGATGGGCCAACGCTTCATCCAGAGGGTGGCCGAGCTTTCTGGGCACGCTGTTGCCGTTGCCGGCCTTGACACCAGAAGGATCGCCATTCGGACATTTGCTTGGCGACTGGCATAAGGTTTTTGCCTGGGTTCTGCTCGCGCTTGTTGGACTGCATGCGGCGGCTGCACTTTTTCATCACTTTGTTCTCCGTGATGCCACGCTTCGGCGCATGCTCCCCACATCGCGTGAATAGCGCTTAGCAAGCCGCCAATTGCGGGATGAGAAATAGTTGCATCGCACTCAACCGCGGTCCAAGGGTTATAGCGTCTCGTTGCATACGTGAACGTTATTGTGCGAATCGTTCATTCACGCAAAATGCGGAGACGCAGCATGGCATCGAAATCCGAGCTCAAACGATTTCGCAGCAACTTATCCGATGAACTCGACAGCGCCGCGCTCTACGAGACACTTGCCGGCGCCGAGCGCGATAGCGAACGCAAGCAGGTTTATGCAGAATTGGCTGCATCGGAGCGCGACCACGCGCGCGTCTGGTCCGAGAAATTGCGCGCCAACGGCGTGAATGTGAGTACGCATCGGGCAAGCGTCAAGACGCAAATGATGCGTGCGCTCGTGCGTGTGTTCGGCCGGAACTTCGTGCTCAAGACGGTCGCAGCGTCGGAATACGCCGATCGGGACAAATACGCCGGTCAGCCGGATGCCGCGGGTATGTCGGAGGAGAGCATCGTCATGCGGGCATCGTGCAGGAGGTTGCTAATCGCGGGGCGCCCGGACAGTCGCGTGGCAAACAAATCGCATCGGCTGAGTCGTGGCATCCGGGGGTAATGCCGGGAAACGATTTGCGCGCGGCCGTGCTTGGCGCGAACGACGGACTAGTGTCGAATTTTTGCCTGATCATGGGCGTTGCTGGGGCGGGCGCACCTGCCAGAACCATTTTGCTGACTGCGTTTGCCGGACTCGTGGCCGGCGCGTGTTCCATGGCGCTTGGGGAATGGCTGTCGGTCACGAACGCACGCGAACTCGCGCGTACCCAGATCGCGAGAGAAGCCGACGAACTCGAACACACGCCCGACGCCGAGCGACACGAACTCGCGCTGATCTATCAGTCGAAGGGGCTCGACGCGGCAGAAGCGCGTCGCGTCGCAGCGCAAATCATGCGCGACAAGGATAAGGCGCTCGATACATTGACCCGCGAAGAACTCGGACTCGACCCAGCTGAATTGGGCGGCAACCCCTGGACTGCCGGTCTTGTTTCGTTCTTTCTGTTTTCGATTGGTGCGGTGTTTCCCGCACTGCCGTTCGTCTGGGCGCATGGCGTGAGCGGGATTATCCAGTGCATCGTGCTCAGCAGCGTGGGATTGGCTGCCATAGGCGTGTTCACGTCGCTTTTCAATGGCCGAGGGGCGGTGTATTCAGCAGTAAGGCAGATTCTGATCGGGATGGTGGCCGCAGGGTTTACGTTCGGTGTGGGCAAGTTGCTGGGTGTATCGATGTCGTGAGATCAACTGACCCGGATGCTTTTCGCATGCTATGTAAGCCCCTGCTAATTGTTGTAACGCCTTCTGAACCTATGATGAAGCGTAGGCCGGCTTTGAAGTGGGGGGGCTGACAAATAAATACAAACCCCGACTGTCGCGGTGAGATAGGCCGGTCCACCCATATCCCGCCGACGCGTCTCGCGGCGGCACGATGAAAGCACAATGTTTCAACAGGTTCGAAGGTAGGGCGTCATGTCAAACGGTTGGCTGGATAGGGTGGGAGCTGTCGCGGGGATTTTGCTTGGCGTCGCAATTCCTGCACAGGAGGCCATGCGCACGCGTAGAGCAATAGGCGCGCATTTGGCCGATCGCATCCGAGAAACCACGGATGCATTCGATGCTGCAGAAGCACTCGCGCGACAAGCGTTGTGCGCTGTAAGCGGGCCAGCGGGCGAACGCGCTGTTTTCGCTGCGGCTTACAACCGTTCGTATGTCGAGCATATCTTGAGACGCGTGGATGCCGCCGCCAATAGCGCGGTAAAAAGTGTACCCGAAGACGCAACTGGTTTTGTCATTGCGACGGCGCACGCTCGAGTCAGCATGCGCGATTTCTTCGATAACCTTACGGTCGCGAATTTGACGACGTCTTCGCCGTCCGCACTGAGCACGTTGTTCGATCGGCTTGCCAGCGATCTGCGCGAGGTCCACACCGCAGGTGAGCGTATGCTGAAGATGCGGCACGTCGGAATGGCGGCAATCAGCATGTGTCGCGCGTTCTGGGATAACCGATGAGAGTGCTATTGGTTGAAGACGATTGGATGATCGGCGAGGTGGTCAGGGACGCGTTGAAGGACGCGTCATGCGGGGTCGACTGGGTGCGCGACGGACAGCAGGCGCTAAGCGCAATCAAGGTTCACTCCTACGAAGCCGTCCTGCTCGACCTTGGCTTACCGAAGGTCGACGGCATGAACGTTCTGAGCGCCATTCGTGCCAGCAACAATGCCATACCTGTCCTGATCATCACCGCACGCGACGCGGTTGCCGACCGTATTCGCGGCCTGGATAGCGGCGCCGATGACTACGTCCTAAAACCTTTCGAAATGTCCGAAGTGCTCGCGCGCTTGAGAGCGATTGTGCGTCGCCGTGCCGGTGTCGCCGCGCCTGTGCTGACCAATGGCATCATATCGCTGGATCCTGCCACGCACGAAGCATCGTCGCCAGGAATATCCTTAAGGCTTTCCGGGCGCGAATTTGCGCTGCTGCATGCGTTGATGATCCGCCCTGGTGCGATCCTGTCGCGTACCGAGCTCGAAGACGGCATTTATGGCTGGAACGAAGAGGTTGAAAGCAATGCAGTTGAATTTCTGATTCACTCGCTGCGACGAAAACTCGGCAGCGATACGATCAAAAACGTCAGGGGTGTCGGATGGATGGTATCGAAAGGCGGGTAGGGCAGTCGCTCCAGTTGCGCTTGTCCATGTGGCTCGCAACTGCCGTTCTTTTGAGTGCCGTCGCGGCAGGCATTTTTTCGTTCAAGGCCGCGTTCCACGAAGCCAACGAGATCCAGGATCAGCAACTCAAGGAAGTGGCTACGCTCGTCACGGCGGAAAATGTGGAATCCATGGCGGAAGGCTCCGTGCATTATGTGCCGGAGTTCGAGCCGGAGGCGAAGGTCGTAGTGCAAAAGCTAGGCAAAGTCAACACGCAGCGCCTGCTCGACTTGCCCCCTACGCTGTCTGATGGCATGAGGACGCTGACTCTCGGCAACCGCGAATGGCGCGTTGTGGTCCGCACACTGGCGCCGGGTACCCGCGTAGCCGTTGGCCAGCAGACCTCCGATAGAAACGAAATCGCACGCAACAGTGCGGTCGCTACGCTAATTCCGTTTCTTTTACTGGCGCCGGTGCTGGTCGGCGTCGTCTTCCTGTTGGTCAGGCATATGTTTAAGCCCCTCGCGCGGCTTGCCGCCGAACTCGATGCCCGTCCTGATCACGATCTTTCAGAAATACGGGTTACCGGCGACCCGCAGCTTCCGGCCGAGATCGTGCCATTTCTTGTTGCCAATAACCGCATGCTCGCGCGCGTTGCCCAGTCGGTTGCGCTTCAGCGGCGTTTCGTAGCCGACGCAGCGCATGAATTGCGCTCGCCGCTTACTGTGCTTTTGCTGCAGGCAGAGCGGCTGGATGTGTCGGAAATGTCGACGCAGGCGCGCGAACGCTTTACTGCCTTGAGCAATGGCCTCACGCGCACGCGCGCGCTCGTCGAGCAGTTGCTGACGCTCGCGCACGCGCAGGAGGGCGACGGCATTGAGGCGAATCTCAGCCCGGTCGCGCCGGCATTTCGCCGCGTGCTCGAAGACCTGATTCCACTTGCGCAGGCGCGCCAGATCGATATTGGCGTGACCGGAGATTCAGACGTTTGGGTCCCCGCCAATGAAGCAGACCTGGGCACGGTGCTAAAGAACCTCGTCGATAACGCAATCCGCTATACGCCGGCGGGCGGGCGCGTGGACTTGTCGGTGCATACGAAGGACGGTCGTACGTCGATCGTTGTCGAAGACAACGGTCCGGGCATTCCCGAGGAAGAACGCGCGCGGGTGTTCGACCGATTTTATCGTGTGCTTGGCTCGGGGCAAAGCGGGTCTGGGCTTGGGTTGTCAATTGTGCAGACGATCGCGACCCGGATAGGCGCATCACTTGCGCTAGGAGACGCAGTCTGGAGTGAGCGCGGCGGCCTTCGCGTCACATTGACTTTTCCGAGAATGGACCAACCCGCTGAACCGGTTGAAGCAGCGTATAAACGCCCGATGAGCCGGGAGCTCGTCGCATAAATTCAGACCGTCACGCTTTTGCGGAATGTGGCCGAAACAGCTTTCGTCTCTATTCTGAGCGCAGCCCGCTTAGTTGCCTGGTTGCGAGACCTCATTGGCGTAAATCAGGATTCTGTCTACTTCAGCTAGAAGAAAGTCTTGGTCCGGGTCGAGGCCGAGCGACTGAAGAATTGTTGGTGCGACCCGAGTGGTCGTGACGGGCGAGGCGACGGTACCTGCACGGCGAAGTCCCGCATAAGACACGACAAGACCAAGATGGCCATCATCGGGTGCGTTGCCGCCGTGCTCTTCGTCTTTGGTTTTGCTCGATGTGTAGATTACCCCCGGATTCGGCTGCACTATGATATCCGGCGTGCGACGGCGTGCAGGGTCCCCGAACGTATTTTCCATGCGCTCGCCCGAAATATGTAAGTTTGCGGTCCGTCGGCGCAGATGCCGGGCACGTTGCAACCCAAATTTGCCTAGAGCGTTTTGACGGCGGCATCGGTCTGGCGACGATCGCGCAACCAAATAAGACTGACATCATCGCTTTACACGAATCCGGTTGCGGAAAGGCCGTGCCGTCGTTGAGGTTTCCTGTTTTGGTGACGTTTTGGCCGAAGTTCCCGTTGGCATCGAGGTAACCATTCGCCTCTAGCAGCGCGGTAACGGTGTCACCGTTTTTAATGAGCTTCGTGTGATCGGTCGGCGACTGACCGTGCTTGGCCGTCACAATGATCATCGTTGATGAAAATCTGGAAATTGGCGCCGAACAACGTGGGTACTTTCTCGCGAGTTGTGCCAGTCGAATCCTTGCCGTTGATCTGATTGATCGGTGCATTTGGTGCATTCACGTGCAAGTCGTCAAACTTTGCCGTATGTGAGTAGACATCGGTGTAGTTTGTTTTTGTTGCAGGGTCGATGGAATTAATCTCAGTGCGCGCGAGGTCGTCTACGCCCAGCCCTGATGGACCGTTAAGCCAGTCGTAACCCCATGCGTGTTTACTGCTCATGCAGTTCTCGCGTCGCGTTTGTGTTGCTTGATGACTCCGAAAACGGTGTTCGTCTTAATGTAGTCGTGCGGGTACACGGGTGTACACACACCCTTGACCATGGCGTGCGGAGGGCTTGCGGATTGAAAGTTCCGCCTCCGTCGAAATGAACTAGAGCACCGCCATTTTCGGCATCAATTCCAGTGGTTTCGTCGAAGACAAATTCCACCCTTGCTTGCGAGAGCACGTCGGGTCGCCCGGCGCATAGAGCGTCCGATCGTAGGAGACGTCATAGAAGAGCCCGGCGGTCTTCGGCGAACCACCGGTTGTAAGCGCAGCAAGCCCCGGGTCAGTGACTACTGCCGACGCCGGTTTGCCACGTACCTCCCAGAGCATGAATCAGGGCCACGCTGGCATCGAGCCGGCGTGCGTCGATCTGTTCACGTGCGCGCTCGTTATTCAGCGCGATGGTTTGCGCTGTGACGACGTCCAGATAGCTGACGGCGCCCGCCTGAAAGCGGTTTTTCGTGAGCTTCAGTGCAAGCGTGGCGGCGGACGTGGCGCGTTGCTGACTGGCTGCTTCGTCCTTGAGCGCGTTCAGCGCGGAGAGGCTGTCTTCGACCTGCTGAAACGATGACAGCACCGACTGCCGGTAATCGGCTACTGCGCCCTCGTATTGCCCGTTCACCTCGGCGAGCGTTGCATTACGGCGGCCGCCATCGAATAGCGTGCCGGCCAGTTGGGGGCCGAGTGCCCAGAAGAGACTCGGCGCAGTGAGCCACGGCGCGAAGAAAGAGCTCTCAAGACCCGCGCTCGCCGACAACACCAGGTCAGGGAAAAATGCTGCATGCGCTTCGCCAATCTGCGCATTCGCCGCGGCGACCCGACGCTCGGCGGCGGCAATATCGGGGCGGCGAAGAAGCAATTGCGATGGCAGTCCGACTGGTATCTGCGGTAGTGTGAACGTCCGCCCGACCGGCGCGATCGAGAACGTCGATGCGGGTACCGCGATCAGCGTGGCAATTGCATGTTCGAGCTGGCTACGCTGAACGACGATGTCCGTGGCCAGGGTACGCGTGCTTTCGAGCTGGGTCTGCGCCTGCGCGACAGCGGACGCGTCGATTGCGCCATCGCTCAATTGCTGCCCCAGCAGGTTGAATGCGGCGGCGTACGCGGTGACGGTATCGTCGAGCAGCTTTTTCTGCGTGTCGAGCGCACGAAGATCAAAATAGTCAGTGGCGATGTCGCTCGCCACCGACAAGCGCACGGCTTCGAGGTCGGCGGCGCTTGCATCGGCGCTTGCCTGCGCGTTCACCGCGGCATCCTTGATGCGGCCAAAAAGGTCGGGCTCCCAGCTAGCCGTGAGTCCGGTCGAGTAGTCTGGAATGGTCTTGCCTGCAAGCGACCTGCCCTCGAGATTCTGCGAGGTCCGGTAGCGCTGCTGCGACACGTTCGCCGAGATGCTGGGGAATAATCCCGCGCGCTGGTACGAGACGAGTGCACGGGCCTGCTCCAGTTGCGCCACGGCCTTTTTCACACTCTGGTTCGACACGTTCACGCGCAACTCGAGTTTGTCGAGATCCGGGTCGTGGAAAACAGTCCACCATGGCCCGCGCGACGCTGTGTCGCCCGGCGCTGCCACCGTCCAGGCTGGCGCGTTGGCAAAATGGGGCGGCACGATGACATCCGGTCTGGTGTAGGAGGGTATTGTTGAACACCCGGTCAATGCGAGAAGCGCCCCGCAGCTCAGCCGGCACGAAAGTCGTGAGAGTGACATGGTCCTGATCCTCACGACGCGTTCGGCGCAATGCGCACGGACTGCCCGGCGCTGATTGCATCGCCGGGATTGTCGATTACGCGATCCGTAGCATTCAAGCCAGTGGTGACCTCAATGCTCGTGCCGAAATCGCGTCCAACGCCGACCGCTTTGAGCGCCGTCTTGCCGGCAGCATCCACGACGGCGACAGTCACGCCATCGGGCCTGAAGAGCAGCGCGCTGACGGGCAGGTCGAGTGCCGGATGCGGATTTGCGAGCCCGAGATGAACCTGCGCATAGGCGCCCGGCATCAGCGCGCCGTCGCGATTATCGACGTCGACTTCCACACGCAGCGTGCGGCTGACCGGATCGATAGAACCCGTATCGCGCGCAACTTTTGCCGCAAAGCGTTTTCCCGGGAATTGCTGTACGCTCAGATAAACCGCTGTGCCGGACGTGACATACGGTGCATCGTTTTGCGGGACATCGACGAAAACGCGCAATGTGTCGGTCTGCTGCACATGAAAAAGCTCACCCGTGTTGCTTCCCAGTCCCGGCGTGCTGCCCGCGCTCACAAGCGCGCCTACATCCACGTTGCGCGCGGTGATGACGCCACTGAACGGCGCGGTCACCTTCTCGTACGAGACCAGTTCCGACAGCCGTTTCACGTTGGCAATCGCAGATTGCAGCATCGCGCGCTTGGCGTCACGGTCGCTGCTCTTGGTCTCCGCGTCCTGCTGCGATACCGACTGCGTGGTCAGCATCTGCTGCCAGCGTTCCGCGGTGGCGTCGGCGTAAGCGAAGTTCGCCTGCGCGGTGGCCTGATCCGCACGCGCTTGCGCGAGTTGCGCATCGAGTTCCGGTGTCTGGATGACCGCCAGCGTCTCACCTGCAGAGACCTTGGCACCAATGTCGCGCGTCCAGTGTTGAACGTAACCACTCGTGCGCGCGTAGATCGCAGCGTCGGCAAACGGCGTGACGGACCCGGGCAGCAGCAGCTCTTGCTGCGCGGGCGCAACGCTAGGTTTGATCACCGATACGACCAAGGCGCTCTGTGCATTGGTTTGAGCGGTTAGCGCCGTGCTCGCGTGCAGCCGGGGCACGATACCCAGGATCAGCAGCGCGGTA